>JAKBHH010000073.1 GCA_021836865.1 Acidobacteriota bacterium | reverse complement strand
GGATCGAACTTCGTCCTGCGATATGTCGCGGATGGTGGCAGTGTCACCGTGCTAGACCTGCTCACTTACGCAGGCAACCGGGAGAACCTGGCGGAGCTTGAAGGCAACCCCCGTTACCGGTTCGTGCAGGGCGACATCTGCGACGCCAATCTGGTAAGCGCACTCGTGAGGGAAGTGCGCCCTCAGGCAATCGTTCACTTTGCTGCAGAGAGTCACGTCGACCGCTCGATCGTCGATCCTGGCGCATTCATTCGTACAAATGTGCAAGGCACCTTCGCGCTCCTTGAGCAGGCCAAGACATACTGGTCGCAGCTTGGCAACGTCGAGCGCGGCAATTTTCGGTTTCTGCATGTCTCCACAGATGAAGTGTACGGTTCCCTTAAGCCGGACGATCCCGCATTTTCTGAACTGACTCCGTATGCTCCCAACAGCCCCTATGCGGCATCCAAAGCCGGCTCCGATCACCTGGTGCGCGCTTACTTCCACACCTACGGCCTTCCAACCCTCACCACAAATTGCTCGAATAATTACGGCCCTTTCCAGTTCCCAGAAAAGCTGATTCCGCTCGTCCTTCTCAACGCGCTCGATGGCAAGCACCTGCCGGTCTACGGCGATGGGAAGAACGTGCGCGACTGGTTGTATGTCGGCGATCATTGCTCTGCGATCTGCAGGGTGCTCGAAAGCGGTCAGCCCGGGGAAACGTACAACATCGGCGGTAACAGCGAGCGCGCGAATCTGGATGTGGTCGAGACCATCTGCAGCCTTCTGGATGAAATGAAGCCGGATTCTTCCATCGGTGATCGGCGCAATCTCATCCAGTTTGTTCCCGACCGGCCAGGACATGACCGCCGCTACGCGATTGATGCATCGAGGATCAAGCGAGAACTGGACTGGCAGCCAAAAGTGACTTTCGAGGAAGGGCTGCGCCGGACGGTGAAATGGTATCTGGAACATATGCAGTGGGTCGATCATGTCCGCACCGGTGCTTACAGAGACTGGATTCGCCAGAATTATGAAGAAAGGGTTGCGCAATGAAAGGCATTATCCTGGCAGGCGGCTCCGGAACGCGCCTCTATCCGGTGACCCAGGTGGTCTCCAAGCAACTTCTTCCGGTCTATGACAAGCCGATGATCTATTACCCGCTGAGCACGCTGATGCTGGCGGGCATTCGGGAAGTGCTGATAATCTCCACTCCGCAAGATACGCATCGCTTCAGCGAACTTCTGGGCGACGGCAGCCAATGGGGCATGAGTCTGAGTTATGCCGTGCAGCCCAGCCCCGATGGACTGGCCCAGGCTTTTCTTATTGGACGGGACTTTATTGCGGGCCATCCCTGCGCCTTGGTGCTCGGCGACAACATCTTCTACGGGCAGTCGTTCTCTACGCAATTGCAGCACGCGGCAAAGCTTGAGCAAGGCGCCATGGTCTTTGCCTATAGGGTTCAGGATCCTGAGCGGTACGGCGTAGTGGAGTTCGACCTCCATGGCCGTGCCATCAGCATCGAGGAGAAGCCTCGCGTGCCCCGATCGCACTTTGCCGTCACCGGGCTCTACTTCTATGACAGCCGCGTGGTGGATTACGCGGCTTCGCTCAAGCCCTCGTCCCGCGGCGAGTTGGAGATTTCTGACCTTAACCGCCTGTATCTCAATGCAGGTGCGCTGAAGGTGCATGTTATGGGCCGCGGAATGGCATGGCTCGATACCGGGACTCATAGTTCCCTGTTTGAAGCGGGGCAGTTTGTGCAGACTATTCAGCACCGGCAAGGCCTGAAGATCGCATGTCCTGAAGAGATCGCCTACAGGCTTGGTTATATCGCCGCCGAACAACTGGAGAAATTGGCCCAGCCCATTGGCAAAAACGAGTATGGACAATACCTGCTTGCATTATGTCGCGAACCGCACCCGGCAGTAGAAATGGCAGGCCTATGAAGATTGCGGAGACCTCGCTGCCTGGAGTGTTGCTGCTCTCGCCTGCCATGTACCAGGACAAACGCGGAGTCTTCTGCGAAACCTGGAATAAGAAGGTCTTCTCAGAGGCTGGATTGCCCGAGAACTGGGTGCAGGACAACTGCTCTTATTCCGCAAGGAATGTGGTTCGCGGAATTCACTACCAGATCATCCAGCCGCAGGCCAAACTTGTGCGCGCCGCGCATGGAACCGTGCTGGATGTCGCCGTCGATCTTCGCCGCAGCTCTCCGAGCTTCGGGCGTCACTTCGCCGTCGAATTAAGTGCAGAAAATGGGCACATGCTCTACATCCCCGTCGGCTTCGGCCACGGCTTCGCTGCTCTTACAGAGGATGCAGGGCTTGCTTACAAAGTGACCGACTACTACTGCCCGGCCGGAGAACGCACCATCGTCTGGAACGATCCGGATCTAGCCATTGCGTGGTCTGTCAGCGAAGACGATGCGATCCTGTCAGCCAAGGATATCGAGGGCAAAAGGCTTCGCGACGCAGAGCTGTTTCTGTAATCCAGTGCTATATGGCTCTGCTCGCTGGGACCGCAGCTTCTTCAGCCGCTCGATCAAAACAAGACGCAGTTTTCACTTCGAAGCTTCAATCTTCGCGATCGTCTCATAGGTCTCCCGGATGCCCTCTTCGAGCGGAGTCATCGCAAGACCACAACCCAATTCTCTCAGGCCGCCCAGGTCAGCCTCGGTGAAGTGCTGATATCGTCCCGCAAGATCCGACGGGAAGTCAATGTACTCAATCGGAACCTGGCCATGAACGGCCATGAGCGCGTGCGCGACATCATTGAAGCTGCGGCACTGGCCGGTCCCAGCGTTCACCACGCCGCGATACGTGCGAGGGCTGTCCTCGGATCTGGGAGCATAGGGACCAACCTGCGCAAAATACATATTCAGCTTTGCCAGGTCGCGAACATACACGAAGTCGCGACGCTGTTCGCCGTCTCCGTAGTCTCCGCTGCCGCGGAACAGTCGAATCTTGCCAGTGGTTCTTAATTGATCGGTGAAGTGGTGGATGACGGACGCCATCCGTCCCTTGTGCTGTTCTCGTGGACCATAGACGTTGAAGTAGCGCAGGCCAACGGCTGAGATCGGCACCTGGGCATTCGAAACCCGGTGGCGAAAATAGTGATCGAAAACCAGTTTGGAGAACCCATAGACGTTGAGGGGGCGTTCATTCTCAATGCTGGGCGCAAATCGACCGGGGCCCGAGAGTCCGTAGACGGCGGCAGTGGACGCGAAGACCAGCGAGGCTCCAGTCTGGATCGCGAACGCCAGCACCTCCTTAGTATATTGAAAATTATTATCCATCATGTAAACACCATCGTCCTCCAGCGTGTTGGAGCAGGCACCCTGATGGAATATGGCTTTGACATCTTGCACTCCCACTGAGTTTTCGTGGATTGCCCTTCGAAATTCACGCTTGTCCAGATAATCGATATAGCGAGCTCCGTGAAGGTTGACAAACTTCCTCGGGTCGGCCAGGTTGTCGACGATCAGGATGTCGCAAATTCCGTGGGCATTCAATTCGTGGACGAGGTTACTCCCGATGAACCCCGCCCCTCCGGTAACGATGAACATTGCTGCAGTTCCTCCGTGACTTCCATCCCGTCATGCCATGGTCGGCTTCCCAAGGCATTCTACTCTCCATGAACATTCTTCCTATTGGGTACTTATCCCTTTCATCCTCAATGCGTCTTCCGAAACGGAATCATGCGGTGATTGAAGGGACTTGTGTAACCCTGAACAACGTTTCACGAAAATCAGTGAGTTCGACTAGCGCCCCTGTGTGGGGTGAGCCTGAGGCGATCCCGGTCATACACTGCGATCCATACAGACCATTCTTACTTGCCTGAAAACTCATATTGAATGGTGCGCGCGAGCCCGTCGCGAAGAGAATAGGGCGCCTTGAATCCGGTCTGGGCAACGCGGTTTGCCAAAAACTGTGTTGTCTCGCAAAACTTCCGGATGCGAATAGCGCTGACGGGGAACGATCGACCCGTCAAACGGGCCACGAGATCAAGCAAATGCCCGGCAATCATGACAGGCCATTTGGGGAGGCGAAGAACAGAGCCCTTTCTGCCCAGGCGCTCTCTGACAAACCGAACAAGCGAGTTTACGTCCAGGTCCGGTCCGTCCGCGTAATTGAAGATATGTACGCCGGCGTCGCATCGCAGAGAGTACGCAAGAAAGGCGGCAACATTGAGCACATAGGCCATCGACTTTACATTGTCGCCGGGCCCGACCATCAGAAAGCGCCCGCTCGCAATCTGGCGCAGCAGGTTGTAGACATTCCCGCGATTCTTCTCACCAAACACGACTGCCGGGCGGACGATGACAAGCGCGCGATCCCGGTCCTGTTGCGCCCAATCGAGGTAAACGCGTTCCGCTTCCAGTTTGGTGCTTCCATACAGATTGAACGGCGCAAAGGAGCCGCTCTCGTCAACCGGATGTGGATGGAAGCCGTACACGGCAACACTGCTCGTGAAGACGATCTTGGATACGCCGCTGGCGCTGTCTGCCTTGCAGACTTCCCGTGCGCCATCCACGTTGGTCTCGTGATAGCGTGAGACCGGCCGGACATCGTCGCGATGTTCCGCAGCGAGGTTGATGATTGCCTGTGCTCCTCGGCAGAGTTCCAACAGCGTTTCATGACGCCGAACATCGCATTGCGTCCAGAGTTCTGGAAACTTCTCGCTGCGAACCAGGTCCCCAATCCGAACATTGAAGCCGCGATCGCGCAAGAGCTCTGAAAGCTGACTGCCGATAAAACCAGATCCGCCCAGGACGACGACCGTCCCAGCCGACTCCCTGCTTGACTCGCGTGCATCAGCTTGCATGTCCATCTCTCTGTTTCCTTCAATCATCTCAAGCGGCCAGGAATGCCCGCCTGCAGTCGTGGCACTTAAGCTCTGCTTCGCACTGCGCGCTGGAGCGCGTTCAGGTAGCTTTCTGCAATCGTGCTCGGAAGAAACTCCGTTTCGGCGCATGCCCGGGCCTTTTGTCCCGCCTCATCTCTTGCCTGCTGGTTGCGATGGTAGTACGCAATGGCGTCAGCAAGCTCCTGCGCAGATTCGGGCTCTACACACAAGCCCGCCTGCGTCCGCTTTAACAGGTGCCACGTGTCACTTCCGGGATCAACAGAAGCGATCGCGGGCTTGCCTGCCGCCATGATCGTGTAGAGCTTGCATGGCACCGATTCCGAAGTGAAACCGCGCCGCAGTGGGATGAGACAGACATCCGCAGACCCGTACATCTCCGGTAAGGCGTCAGTGGGCTGGAACGGAAGGAACTGGACATTGCTGGCCTTGATCGTGCCAAGATGAGCCTCTGCGCTTTCCCGGCCCGCGCCATTTCCAACCATAAGAAAACGAATCGCCGGGATGGATTCCAGAAGCTTGGCTGCATTCAGGACATTTTCGAGACCTTGCGAGAAACCCATGTTTCCTGCAAACAGAACAACGAACTTATCGTCCAGATTCAGCGATTTGCTGAACGAGTTAGGCTTGACCCGGGGGGTAATGAAATTCGTGTCAATGAAGTTCGGTATGACTGAGATCTTGTCGCCGGGGACGCCCTTTGACAGGAGATTCGCACGAAAACCGTCGGAGATCACCGTGATGCCCGCTGCACGACGATATACATAATCTTCCATCTTCTTTAGACGGTGAATCATCTTGGGGCTTTTGAGGACGCCGGCTCGCACGGCTACATCAGGCCAGATATCCTGAACGTTGTAGACGAAGGGAATGCCGCGCATACGTCCCATAAAATCAGCGATTACTCCGTTGCTCAACGGAGGAGACGGGACCAGAATCACATCGTGCTTCGATAAGGTCAGGCCGCGCAAAATCGAGAGCAGGTTAAAACTGCCATAAGCCAGAATCCGCTGCCCGACATTCGCTTTGTCTCGAGCGACATGAGTATATAAGCGGTAAACCTGCATCGAGTGGCCTTGTTCGCGGTAGACGAGCTTCCGGGAGTATTCGGGCCAGACTTGATTCTTATCGTAATGGGGAACGGAAGTTACGACTGTGACTTCATGGCCGCGGGCGACAAACTCATCGGCGAGTTTGCTCATAATTACGCCAGTGGAAGCCACGTCGGGTCGAAAGTAGGTAGAAAAGCAGGAGTATCCGCATGATTCAGGAGTTGCTGCGATCACTCAGGAATTTGCAGAGGCGAGCGCGCCCCGCGCCGAACGGACCTGCGATGCAACCCATTGATAGGTCTTTGTCAGCCCAACTTCCAGGTGTTGTGAGGGCGCCCATCCAATCTCCTTGCTGATCAAGCGGTTGTCCGAGTTGCGTCCGCGGACGCCAAGCGGCCCAGGAATGTGCCGGATATTCAGCTTCTTCCCGGCGATGCGCATGGCCATTTCAGCCAGGCCGTTAATGGTGACCATCTCTTCTGACCCGATATTGACAGGGCCGCTGAACCGAGATTCCATCAGGCGCCGAACGCCTTCGAGGCACTCATCGATGTAAAGGAAGGAACGAGTCTGCTGCCCATCTCCCCATATTTCGATTTCGCCTCCATCAGGCGCTTCCGCCACCTTGCGGCATACCGCAGCAGGAGCCTTTTCGCGCCCGCCCTGCCAGGTTCCTTCAGGACCAAAGATGTTATGGAACCGCGCCACATGCACTTCCAGTTTGTAGTTTCTCGCGTATGCAAAGTAAAGGCGCTCGCTGAAGAGCTTCTCCCACCCGTATTCACTGTCAGGCGCCGCGGGGTAGGCGGAATCCTCACTGCAAATCGGGTTGTCCGGATCCGTCTGATTGCGCTCCGGGTAGATGCAAGCCGAGGAGGAGTAAAAGAATCGCTTCACGGCGGCCTTGTGCCCGGCTTCGACAGTGTTGAGGTTGATGGTTGCTGAATTGTGCATCACGCACGCATCGTGCTCCCCCGTGAAAATATATCCGGCGCCTCCCATGTCCGCGGCCAGTTGATACACATCGTCTATGCCGTCGACAGCCTTCTCTACGACGGAAAAGTCTCGCAAATCGCCAACGAAGAACTCTTGAGCCGCGGTCTCTGAAAATTCAGGATATTTGAGGTCAACCCCCCGTACCCAATAGCCCTCCTGGCGAAGTCGACGAACGAGATGGCTTCCAATGAATCCGCCTGCCCCATTCACGAGCGCTCTCTTCATTCCGGTGTCCTTTTGCGAGATTATGCAGCCTGCCGCCGACGCGGGAACCACTGCCACATATACTTTATACTATGGTATCGGTCAGGATCGCTGTCCCTTGTTGTGCCTTGACCGCTCTGTTGGGGAAACCGGCAAAGCAGGTTCGGCGCGGTGTCACTGCGATGCCTGCGGGTAGCCTGTAAGCGCAGAACGTTCGCGAGTTCAACCGCGATGCGCGAGTCCAGTAAGTCAGCCCAGACCCGGGATGCGATTGGATTCAGAGCCGCACGCGGCTCCTGTAAGATCAGCGTGCAAGGCAATTAGCCTGAATCCGTGATTCGATGCCCGGCCATACTTCAGCTTAGGGTTCTTGGCGCCAATTTCGATGGGGAAAACTACATACTCGTCGGCCTGAAGCGATTCTGCTCGGCCGTCAGCCGGAGATTTTTCGACGCTGCCTACGGAGCATTGGCGGTCACGCAGTCTTTTGTCGTCGGCGTTTGTTTTCACCGTCCGAGTGCTCCAGCTCCATCGGTCATCAGGCAAGTGTTAATCGTGAAACTGGATGAGCTAGGTGATGTCTTAATGGCTCTTCCCTTCGTCGCGGCAATCCGGGAACAGCTTCCCGAGGCGAAGATTGCGATCGTCCTGAATTCCGCTACATGCGGAGTCCTGCAGGGGGCTGGCGATGTAACTGTCCTCGGGGTCGACGTGAAGTGCCTGAAACTGCTGCGCCCCATCTTCCTCCCGATTCGTTACTTCTGTTTTGTGCGCAAGAATCTCTCCGCGCAGCAGTTCGACGTCTGTTTTCTCCCGCGACGCGACGCAGATTCGGTCTACTCAGTATTGCTGGCCTACCTTACAAGATCGAGCCGACGGATTTCGTTCACCGAAGGTACTACGCCCAGAAAGGCCGTGCACAACAAGAGCTTTGATCGGTTGCTGACTGACGTCTACCCCACTCCACCGATTCAACATGAGACCGTCTCAAATCTCAGCCTGCTTGAGAGGATTGGCCTGCGGCCCATTTCCACGACAGCCTGGCTGCTTCTTGAAAAGTACCTGTTGAGGAGAGGCGTTCTGGGCCTCTGAATGAGTCTTCCTGTGCATGAAGCCTCGCCACCCCCCTCGGACGGCTCGACGTCGCCCGCGCGCTCGCTTTGGACTCGGTTCAAGCACGTGAGCGGTGTGGATCGCGCTATCGGATTCACGGTCCTCGCGCGGGGCTGGAGTACGGCCGGCGGCGTGGTTACGGTCCTGCTGATCGCACGATTCCTCAATCTTGCCGAGCAGGGCTACTACTACACCTTCGCCAGTCTTGTTGCGCTGCAGATTGTCTTTGAGCTCGGCTTCTCCTTTGTCATCCTCCAGCTTGCGGCGCATGAGCGGGCCAAGCTGACGATTCTCCCCTCGTTTCAGCTTACGGGCGATCCGGTCGCTCATTCCCGGCTTGCTTCTGTCCTGCAGAAATCCGTGCGATGGTACTCGGCGGCCGGGCTTTGCATGGCCTTGAGCCTGCTGCCGGCGGGCTTTTATTTTTTTTCCACCCATCAGCAGGGCGCCTCGCATGTACAGTGGAAGCTGCCCTGGGTCTTCGTGGTACTGGCGGCCACTTTCACATTTCAGATGGATCCCGTCTGTTCCTTTCTTGAAGGCTGCGGATTCGTGGCCGATGTCGCGCATATGCGCTTCCTGCAGTCGATCCTGGGAAACCTTCTGGCGTGGTCAGCTCTGATGCTCCATCATGGGCTCTTCGCTCCGGCCATGGTCATCATGGGCCAGGCGATTGTGGCAGGAGTGTTTCTGTTCTCCAAGAGGCGCCTGCTGCTTCCACTGTTAGCAAGAAAGGCCGGAGTGGATGTCATCGGCTGGCGTAGCGAGATCCTGCCGTTCCAGTGGCGCATCGCTGTCAGTTGGCTCTGCGGTTACTTCATCTTTCAGATCTTTAATCCCGTCCTGTTTGCCTATCAGGGCGCGGCCGTGGCCGGCCGCATGGGGATGTCCCTCAGCATTGTCTCCGCGCTCAGCGCCGTCGCCTTATCGTGGATGAGCACGAAGGCCGCGCCCTTCGGCGTCATGATCGCGCATCGCGACTTCGCCGGCCTGGATCGCGTCTTCTTCCGCGCGCTGATCCAGTCCACTATTCTGCTGGCCAGCGGCGCCATCACGCTGGTCACAGCAATCCTGCTCATCGAGCATCGCTGGCAGTCCCTTGCGCACAGAGTGCTCGCGCCCTGGGCCATCGCCCTCTTGCCCGCCACCAGCATCCTCAACCACATCGTGTTCGCCGAGGCGGTCTATTTGCGGGCCCACAAAAAGGAGCCCTTCCTGATTCAATCCATTCTGGTAGGCATCCTCACCGGCTCAAGCACCATCATTACCGGCCGGCTCTGGGGCGCAACGGGAGTGACGATCGGCTATTTCCTTACCAGCGGCATCTTCGGGGTGACCTTGGCGACTTCCATCTTTATCGCCCGGCGACGGGAATGGCACGCCGATCCCGCTCCGGCAGGCTGAACCGGCCAGTCCCAGCGCGCCGCTCGCCGGCTCCGGAAGCCGGCAAAAGAAGATGAAACTCCATCCCGCGCAAAGCGGTCGAGACTGATCTGGTTCACCCCGGCGGTGCAACCCGCGCTAACGCTCTCATTTCAAAGTACAAAAGCCATCAGCTTTCCCAGGGCATCTCCCCCCGCGCGGGCGCGCAATAGGTGTCGCCATGGAATCGGCGCCGTCCAACCCTTACGCACTGTCCTCAAGCAATCGGTCAGCAATCAGCGCGGTTTCAGCTTCAGAAAATATTGACCATTTTTCTGCACTTTGCACGCAGGCCGTTCCCGCCGTCGGCGTATATTGCCAACCGCGCAGCCAGCCGCTGCAAAGCGCCGTTCAGTCCAGTATCTGAACTTGTACGCCGATTTCCATCAGCCGATGTAAACCTGCCTCCCGAGCCGGCGTCTACCGGAGTGATGGCAACCGGAGCTACATTGGAACCGATGCAGATGGCCAGGACAGACGAGCTTGCCGCTCAGCAGTTCTCGGATGTGGTCGCAGGCCTTCGTCCGCAGATCTTCCGGTTCCTGCTCGCGTCCACGCGCGATGAGGACCTTTCCGAGACGCTCACCCAGGAATGTTTCCTGAAGGCGCATCGGAACTGGGCGCAATTTCGCGGGGACTCCAGCGTTGTGACCTGGCTGATGCGCATCGCAATCAACCTGCAGAAGGACCACTGGCGCAACCGCCGTCTGCAGTTCTGGCGTCAGGCACACACCCAGTCGGTGGATCCGGACGAAGCCGGCGATTGGCTGCCCAGCGGGGAGCGCTCGCAGGAGCAGCGCCTGCTTGCCAGGGAGAAGGTGGCGCAGGTCTGGCGAGCAGTGGATGGCCTCAGCGAGCGTCAGCGGACAGTGTTTTTGCTGCGTTATGTGGAAGAGATGGATTTGAGTGAGATTGTGCGCTCCACGGGCCTGACTGAAGGCACCGTAAAAGCGCATCTGTCGCGCGCGCTGGCCAGGGTGCGCGCCAGGGTGGGAGGAATGCAATGAGCTGGATGAACAGATGGGCGCGACGCAACGACGCGCAGCAAGTCGACGCCGCCATGGAACCCGAACTCACGGAGGCGCTTGCGGACTTCAAGGCCAGTGTCCACGCTTGGAGCGAGGCTGCCTATCACCGGCGGCGCGCCATGCACCCGGCTGTCGTGCGCCGCACCTGGCGCCTGGCCGCCGGCTGGGCCATGGCCTGCGTGCTCGTCGCCGGTGCCGGTTCGGCTGCCGTCTATGAGCGGCATGAGCGTGCCGAGCAGGCGCGCATTGTGGCCGCCGCCCGCGCAGCCGAGCAGCAGCGTGAGCTGGCCGCCCAGCACGCCCGCGCGGAAGAGGACCTGATGGCGAAGGTTAACAGCGATGTCTCCCGTGAAGTGCCGGATGCGATGGAGCCGCTGGCCGCCCTCATGTCCGACGACAGCACACAGTAACGCAACCGCAGAACTCGCAAAGGAAGATCGAGAGGACAAGGCAATGAAGGCAAGCAAGGCAATGAAAGCAATCTATGGAGCAATCGCAGTGTCCGCGCTGCTGGCGACCGGCGTCGCAGGCGCGCAGTGCCCCGGCATGGGTATGGGCCCGGGGGGAGGCATGGGACCGGGCTTTGGCCCGCATACGCCGCCCATGGAGCGGGCACTTGGCATGGGCGGCATCCATGGCCGCTGGTGGAACAACCCTGCCATGATCGAAAAGCTCAAGCTTACCGATGACCAGCGTAAGGCAATGGATGCCATTCTGCTCGCACATCGCGAAAGACTCGTTGATTTGCGCGCCAATCTGGAAAAGTCCGAGCTGCAGTTGCAGCCCATGATGAGTGAGGACCAGCCCAACGAGTCCGGAATCCTGGCTCAGGTGGATAAGATCGCCGCTGCCCGCACGGAGCTGGAACGGGCCAATGCCCGCTTCCTGCTCGACATCCGTGCCAAGCTCACCCCCGACCAGTGGAAGACCGTGCGCGAGAGCTGGGCCGAGCGCATGCAGCGCCGCGGCATGGGACCGGGCGGCGGCCGAATGATGAATCCGCCCGCACCCCCGGCCGCGCCGCCAGATCCGCCTGCTGCACCGGGCCCTGGAGCAGGGTCGGCAGATCACTAAGACGGAATGCGTCCTCAACGAAATTGACAGAGAGTTACTCGGGCTGCCGAAGCAGCCGTGGCGGCAGTGGGAATCTTCCCCTGCCGCCATATTTGTGTGCGGAAGCCGGCCCCGCGGTCGTGTCTGCTCGCGGTCCATCGGGGGCTGCGCGCCGCGTCGCCTGTGTCATTCCGAGGCAGCAGTCTGCCTCCTTCCCGCGCAGCGCCTGTCCAGAACAGAAGCAGCGATTGCACCCTATCAGGACATGTTGGCGTGAAGCGCGACAAAGCGGGCCAAATGAGCCTGCCCAAAATGACTAAAGTTCTCCGCGCCCGTTCCGATGAAGAGTGCAGATGCAATGGCGCCGACCACGAAAATGAGGTGGACCTGGCAAGGCAAAGGAAACAGCCGCGGGCTGGGGCGTACACCAGGCATCGGAAAAAGGAGAGATCCCATGGCCCTCGGTGTTTTGAACAATCTTCCAGCGATGTATGCTGAGAACTATCTGAACAACACAAGCAGCAGCCTGCAGACGGTTCTGCAGCAGTTGTCCTCCGGTTCGCGCATCAACTCCGGCGCCGATGACGCGGCCGGACTCTCACTGGTCAACGGCCTGGCCGCGAACTCGGCCGCGCTCACACAATCCACCACCAACGCCAGTGAGGGCGTGGGCTTGCTCAAGGTTGCCGATGGAGCTCTGTCGCAAGTCTCCAACCTGCTCAACCGGGCCGTGACGCTGGCGACTGAAGCCTCGAACGGCACCCTCAACAGTTCGCAGGAGTCTGCCGCGAACCAGGAGTACCAGTCGATTCTTTCCGAGATCAACAACATCGGGTCCACGACCACCTACAACCAGAATCAGGTCTTTACCGGAGCGCTCGCGGGCGTCGATATCTATACGGGCGACTCCTCGCCGACCGGCGCGTCGGTCGACAGTCTCTACTTCGCAACGCTCAGTTCGTCTTCCCTCGGCGACGACGGCGGCACGGTGCAGCAGAACAGCAACGGTCAGTTTGTCGACCTGTCGAAAGATACTGGCGGTGCGTTGACAACGGCGGCAAAGACGACCGACACCGTGACCGGCGCTCTTACCTTCACTCTCACAAGCGCAACCGGTGCATCCACACCCATTACGACAACTGCGACAACCGTGAGCACCCTCATCGCCCAGATCAATGCGCAGAATATTCCCGGCGTGACGGCAACCTTCACCACCGCGGGCACGGTTGGCGATTCCACCGTGAATGCGGGCGATACCGGCATCCAGCTGACCAACACAAACCCGAATGTCACGATTGCGCTGGGAGGTTTGGCCGACTCAACGACCGTCGTCACCCCGACGCTGTTTGCCAACACCGCGGCCACCACGACCATCGGCTACCAGTTTGCCGCCGGCGGGGACAAGTCCGCCAACCTGAAGGCCACCGACCTGACCAGCCAGACCGACGCACAAAGCGCCTTGTCCGTAATCAACGGGGCGATCACCTACATTGCCGCACAGGATGGCTACCTGGGCGCGCAGATCAACACCCTCAACTCGGTCAGCCAGGTGATGAGCACGCAACAGGAGAATGTGGTCTCCGCGCAAAATGCCATCCAGGCCACCGATTATGCTTCGGCGACTTCCAACATGTCGAAGTTCGAGATTTTGAGTCAGACAGGCATCGCCGCGCTGGCACAGGCCAACAGTGTGCAGCAGGAAGTAACCAAGCTTTTGCAGTAAGGTCCTGACAGGGCTCACCGGTTTTGCAGCATCGCAGCATTGAATCACTTCAAAAGACAACCCAGGGACGGGCGGCGGCAAAGGCCTTAACTTTGCCGCCATTTTTTGTCGCATCGAATCGTAAGTTCACTTCGGCAGCGCCACGGAGCCAGTCACGGTGAACGCCGCCTCCGACTTGGCTTCCGTCTCCTCCGGTTGCGCGCCGCCTACGGTCAGCGCGTAATTGCCCGCAAGAATTGACCGGTTGCCCTGGTCATCCACGCTCGAGAGGGAACGCGGTTCGATCTTGAGCGGCACTTCGCGGCTTGCGCCCGGCGCGAGCGATACGCGCTCAAAGCCCACCAGCGAGTGAATTGGTCCGTCCGATTGCGGCGTCTTCACATAAGCTTCCACCACTTCGTCGCCGCCCACCTTGCCCGTGTTGGTCACCGTCACAGTCGCAGTCAGCGGTTCTCCGGCCGTCAGCGTCGCAGACGACAGATGCACGGGTCCGTATTTGAAGCTCGTGTAGCTCAGGCCGTAGCCAAAGCCCCATAGCGCCTTGCCGGTGTAGTAGCGATAGGTCCGGTTCTTCATCGAGTAATCGACAAACGGCGCCAGCCCATCCAGAGACTTGTAGAAGGTCACCGGCAGCCGCCCCGCCGGATTATTCAGCCCCGCCAGCGTCCGCGCAATGGCCTCGCCTCCTTCCACGCCCGGATACCACGCTTCCATCACCGCCGCCGCGTGTTCGTTGGCCCAGTTCAGCGCCACCGCGCTGCCGCTCTGCAGCACGACAACCACCGGCTTGCCTGTTGTCGCCACTGCTTCCAGCAGCTTCTCCTGCGGCGCGGGCAGGTCCAGGCTTGTGCGGTCGCCGCCGTCAAAGCCGGGAATCTTGATCCGCATCTCTTCGCCCTCAAGCTGCGGCGACAGTCCCACAAACGCCACCACCACATCCGCTTCCTTGGCACGCTCCACGGCCTCGTCCAGTTCCACCTGCGCGGGAGCCTGCCACTTGAGCGTCACGCCGCCGCCTGCGCGGTCTCCCGCGTGCGAGTACTCCAGTTGAAATGCGTGCGGCTGCGTATCCGCAAAGTCCATCGCAATCTCTGGATTCTTTGGGAAGTCCATCACCGGCGGGGCCGTCGGCGACGCGCCCGGCGCGGCCTTGAAGTTCCCCATCGACGAAAGGTCATGGTGGAAGTCGCCCGCCTTGCTCACATCATGCCCTGCGCGCAGGCTACCCTCTGAGACTACCTTGCCATCCATCAGCAGCCGATAGCTCTCCTGCGGCGAATACGGAAAGCTGTCGCCCGGCTCCAGCGTGAACACGTAGTGTCCCGCCGCCGGCGGCGTCAGCGTGCCCGTCCAGCGTACGGAGTAGTTCGTCGTTTCTACCTCCGGAGCAGGCCTCGCATTCTCCCAGTCGGCCTGCACCAGCGGCTCGGTCGTCACCGCCACCGGCCGCCCCGTCCAGTCCGGCGTGGCAAAAAACTCCGTCTTCAACCCCTTGCCCAGCCCGAACGCCGTGCGCGGTACCGGCACGCCCACGCCCTCGGCCAGCGTCGACCCCTGCGCGTAGAGAATCGGCGTGCTCTTGAACTGCTCCAGCATGCCATCCAGCGGCGTCACCGGGTGCAGCGCCGTTCCCACATAGTTGCCCAGAATCGATGGCAGCAGATCCGCCGTAGGTCCCACGACAGCGATGCGCGAGACGTTGCCCTTCAGCGGCAGCACGCCGTCGTTCTTGAGCAGCACAATCGCCTCTTCGGCAGCCTTTAGTGCCACCGCGCGATGCGCTGCAGAAGCCGCATCGGAAAACGGAATCTTGTCCAGCGGATTCGATCCCTGCGGATCGAACAGTCCCAGTTGGAACCGAGCCGTGTAGAGCCGTTCCGCCGCCTGCGTCACCAGGTCTCCTGAGACCAACCCCTGCTTCACCGCATCCGCCAGCGTGTTGAAGCCCGGTGACCAGATGCTGCACGAGAGATCCGTTCCCGCCTGCAACGACAGCGCCGCCGCATGCGTAATGTCCGCCGCCTTTTTGTGTCCCTGATATACGTCCACAATTGCGCCGCAGTCCGACACCACAAAGCCCTTGAATCCCCATGCATCGCGCAGATGATCTTTCAGGAGCATCGTGTTCGTGCACGCCGGCCAGCCGTCAATCGAGTTGTAGGCGCACATCACGGACTGCACGTGTCCGTCCATCACCGTCGTACGAAACGCCGGCAGATACGTCTCTTCCAGATCGCGCGCGCTCGGATCCACGTTGAAGCCATGCCGCAGCGGTTCCGGCCCGTTGTGCACGGCGAAGTGTTTGCTCGTCGCCACCGCGTGCAGATGGTTCAGGTCGTTCCCCTGCACGCCCCCAATGAACGCTACGCCCATCCGTCCAGTCAGGAACGGGTCTTCGCCATACGTCTCCTGTCCGCGGCCCCAACGCGGATCGCGAAAGATATTGATGTTCGGCGACCAGAACGTCAGTCCAAAAAAGATGCGATGATTCCCCTCGCGCTGCGCCTGGTTATACTTCGCGCGCGCCTCATCGGAGATCACGTCGCCCATCGCATGCACCATCGACGGGTCCCAGGTCGCGGCCATGCCAATCGCCTGCGGAAACACCGTTGCGTAGCCCGCACGCGCCACACCATGCAGAGCTTCATTCCACGTCTGGTAGTCGGGCACGCCCAGCCGCGGAATCGCCGTGGCATAGTCCTCCAACTGGTTGGCCTTTTCCTCCAGCGTCATGCGACCCACCAGGTCATGAGCGCGCTCGGCAGGCGTGAGCTTCGTATCCAGATAGGCGGGCGTCTGTGCCGGCATCAGCGTGGCGCAGGCAACAAAAACAAAAGGCAAAAACGAGAACCAGCGGCGAAGCGACATCGAACTTCCTCCTGAACGGCGCGCCCGCACGCGACGCCGTCGGACAGCGCAACGCGCCGCCCGACGCCACGAAATGCTGAAGGGTGCAGCCGTAGGAACTCTACTAGCCCAAGGGGTGCTTTGGCTAGCTATATCGCTTTACTCAATAACTTTGAGAACCCGCGTCTCGTCTCAGTACTTCGACTTGATCGCGTAGGTCAATCCCATCGTGAATTGAAACGAGTTGTGCTTGGTCGGCGGCAGCGACACCGGAGTATTGTTCAGATAGCTGTCCATGGTGCCCATCGAGAAGCTCAGATTCTTGTACGCAGGAAACGCAAAGGTATTCGTCTCATTTGCCGAGTAAGCCGACATCTGGTTGTACGCCGGAATGTACTCCAGTCCCTGGATGTAGGTGAGCAGCTTGAGGTGCAGCGTGTAGTTGGCCGCAAAGGTCGAGCCCACCAGGTTGATGCTGCTGGGCGTGCCGGTGATGAAGAGCTGCTTCTCATACTGCACAGTCGCCTTCAGGTCCGCTTCCTGACGCGCCGTCTTATAGACCGTCCATCCAATGCCGCCGCCGTAGATCTGCTGCAGGTCCAGGTCCTGGCTGTAATTGTGGTCGAAGGCTGTCTGCGCCAGCACAAAGAAGCGCGGGGAGAAATACTCATCTCGCTCGGCGTCCGCATGGTAGATCGCGGATTTGGTCGTTACAGCCGGCACAAGCACGCCCGCTGCCACATACGCCGGCTGCGTAATCTTGCCATACGATCCTGTAAAGTCCAGCGAGGTGCGGTCGCGCGGGTTCAGCCAGCTCACCGTCGGCACCGTGCGCACCAGTCCGATGCCGCTCGAGAAAGTGTATTGATTCTGAGTGGCCGTCACGATGGACGCACCTGCCGTCGCCGCGCCATTCCATCCGGTCAGCAGGCTGGGGTGGCCATACACCTCCTTCTGCAGCGTGGCCTCATCGGTGATGTATTGCACGTTCTTCACCGGGATGGGGGCGGGCGCAGGCTTGCTGGCGGGATGCACGTCGACCGACTGGCCGGTCACATCGAAAGTGCCCACGGGGATATTGCCCGCCGTCTTCTTGCCGTCGATCTTGACCCGGTTATCGATAATGGCGGACTGCTGGCCCGTATGCAATTCTTTGATCTTGTCCCAGCCCAGCGTCACATCTCCCAGCGAATCGCTGTGGAACGTGATCTTGCCCTGCACCACGCTCACAAACTTGCCGTGCAGGATGTCGCCATCGCTCAGCACCAGCACATCCTGCGCCGGGGCCGGTGTCGATTGGCTCCATGCAACGGGTCGCAGGCTCAGGCTCAGCGCAGCCAATGCCAGTAGACATAGGCCCGTGTTGCGCAGGATTGAGGATGCCTCGCGCGTAGCAGCGTCGGCCAAGGGGAGGAGTGGCTTCATCGGGAGTTTTCCTTTCCTTGCAGAGACTCTGTTGATGCTGAACTGGATGGAACCCTGAACCTGCAGAGCGGCAGGCGCAGATTCCAACACGTATCCACACTCCTCTCATGGTAAACCGATGCCGCCCAGGCGTGGCAGCCGCGCGTAATCCCACCGCGCGCTCGCAGCCCCGAAGCAGGAAGCAGCGCGGGCCGGCTCTGTCCCTCCGCGCGGCCGCCCCAGGGCCTATTCTTGTGCAGATTACTGCGCCGTCAGAGCCGCCTGTTCCAGTTCAATGGCCCGCGGGAAGAGCAGATTATTTTCCAGATGCACATGACGATGCAGGTCCTTCTCAAACATGTCCAGGCCGTAGTAGAGGCCTGTCAGCGTGGGGCAGGCGCCATTCCACGGAGTAAATCCATCGGTCGCCGCGCGCATCTCTTCCAGCAGTGCGCCGGCCGCCTCATGCTCGTGGATCATCATGCGAATCGGGCTTTGAACGCTGCCGAAGCAGGCCTCTGCCGTTTCCCCGCTGCCATTCCGCTGCTTGTCCAGCGTCTGGATATACGGAAACAGGACGCGCTCCTCTTTGTGCAGATGCAGCAGCAGGTCATCGCCAAGCAGGATGAGCTGGCGCTCCAACTGCCCCAGTTCAGGATGCGTGGGGCCATGCTTGCGCGCGGCCTTCTCTGCCATCGGCAAAAGCCGCGGCAGCTCAGCGCGAATATAGGCGTGGTGCGTGACAACAATATGCTCGATTAGCTCAGATGGCGTAGCCAGGGACCAGTCACGATCGAAGGCCTTGGCCGTCGCCGCATCGGTAAGGCGGTCAACGACGCTCTGAAGTTCCAGTCCCTTCTCGGCGCAAGCCAGCGCCAGCGGGCGGTTGCCCCCGCAGCAGTAGTCCAGATGCAAACCTTCAAAGACGCGGATGGTGGCGGGTTGTGCAAGGGCGATGGAACGTAGTGTGGATTCGGCAGAGATCACGGTAGTCCTCCTCGGATGAGCTCAGACTAGGCGGATGGGTGAGGAGGAGCAGCGACTTTGGTCACGCACGCCGGATATTTTCGCGCTCGTATGGATTTGTTGGCTGAGTCCGGGGTGAATCTGTAGGATGGGTTGGAATTTAAGGGGCGGGAGAACGATGCGACCCAACGTAAACCTGATCAAGGCGACTCTTACTGGAGCCCTCGGCGGCCTGCTCTTCGGCTTTGACACCGTGGTGATCTCGGGCGCGATCGACGCGCTGGTGCGGCTCTACCACCTGAGCCCGCAGGGCAAAGGCTGGACAGTCGCCATCGCGCTCATCGGCACCGTGGTTGGCTCCTTTGGCGCTGGGGTCATCGGCCAGAAGCTGGGCGGGCGGGAGACGCTGCGGCTCACCGCCGTGCTTTACGTCATCTCCGCCCTCGGCAGCGCACTGGCCTGGAACTGGCCTTCGCTAATGGTCTTTCGACTCATCGGCGGACTGGGCATCGGCGCCTCATCGGTCCTCGGGCCGGTCTATATCGCTGAGCTCTCCCCGGCCAAATGGCGTGGCCGTCTGGTCGGCGCCTTCCAGTTCAACGTAGTCTTCGGTATCCTGGTCGCCTATACCACCAACTATTTGATTCGCCTGGCCCATCTGGGCGCAGCAGAGTGGCGCTGGCAGGTCGGCGTAGCGGCCATTCCCGCCTTCGGATTCCTGGTGCTCCTGTTTGGCATTCCGCGCAGCCCGCGCTGGTCGGCATCGAAGAACCGCATTGACGAGGCGCTGGCCGTGCTCAAGCTGATGGGCGAGCCGGACCCCGAGGGCGAGCTGGCCGACATCCGCGCCGCGCTCAACCAGGAACACGCCGACGCTCACGAGGCGGTCTTCCGCTGGAAGTATCGCTATCCATTGTTCCTGGCCATCACGATCGGAGCGTTCAACCAGCTGGCCGGCATCAACGCGATTCTCTATTACCTGCCCAGCATCTTTGCTTCGGCGGGCTTCAGCCAGAT
>JAKBHH010000072.1 GCA_021836865.1 Acidobacteriota bacterium | reverse complement strand
GCAATATAGAACGCAGATTGATTGCTGAGGTTATGCACGCGGTCGAATCCGAACAGCTCGCCGCCCGGTCGCCGTGCCTCCACTACCCCGTCGGAGAGAAGCAGCAACCGGTCGCCGGGGTGCAGATTCACCCTCACCTCGTCGTACTTGACATCCGCAATTGCGCCCAGGGGCAGCCCACCGGGCAGGACCACCTCCTGGCTGTTCAGGTACGGCGGCAGATGGCCTGCATTGGCGATCACGACCTCGCCATCGGCGCCGAACAGAACGGCCTGGCAGGTGGTCAGGCTCTCGCTCCCGGTCAGCACGCGGTTCAGCGATGCCAGAATCCTTGCCGGGCTCTGATCCTGCACTCTGCGCAGCGCGCCCATCAGCATGGAGACGTTCATGGCCGCCTTCATCCCTTTGCCGGCCACATCGCCAATCACCACGAGCAACCCTCCGTCGCCGGTCGACTCCACGTGGAAAAAATCGCCACCCACCTCGTTGGCAGGGCTGTAGACCGAATCTACCTCGAAGCCCGGTGTACGCAGCCGCTCCAGCGGAATCATCAACTCCTGCACGCTGCGCGCCGCGGCAAGCTCGCTGCTGGCCCGCTCCCGTTCATGATGAATGCGCTGGAACCGCACAAAGATAATCAGCACAATGGCCAGCAATCCGGCGAAGTCGGCAATATTAGCAAAATGAATGGGGATCAGCCCGGTTTCGATCGTGAGCGGTGAGTGATAGGGCTGTCCTCCCCAATCGCTCATGCTTCCGCTCAGGATGGGGTCCACAATCCCCACCATCGTGAGCAACAGAGGAACAAGCAGCAGACCCGCTTCATAATTACGGCGCAGTGTCGCGATAATCAGCGTGCTGAAGATGAAGGCGAACCAACCCACCATCCACAACGCAGCCCCCAGCCAGATGAAGCCCGTTGCGATCACCACAAACCAGCTGTGGAAACCGAAGAGCAGTTGCATCGTCGGTCCTACCCCGAGGAGCAAGGGAGAGGAATAGCGCAGCGCCCGGATATACCAGCGCGGCCGCAGCGCAAGAAAGGCCACCAGAAACTCAAAGTAGAGATACGCTGAAATCACCACCAGCTGAACCACCAGCGACGTATACCAGGCCGTGTCCATCTGCGCGGTACTGCCCGCCATGTCGATATACGCCATGGGAGCCTGCGCCAGTTCGTGCAGCGCCAGCCATAGATATTCCGGATGGCCCTTTTGGGTGAAATAGAGCGCCAGCAGAAAAAGCGACAGCACGGTCAGCAGGAAGGAATCAATCAGCCGCGGAAGCCGCTCGAAGAGATTGTGTGCCGACCACAATTCAAGATCCCGCGCCAGGTTTTCCTGATATCCCAGCCGCAGGGTGTGGTTGGTGAAGAATGTGGTGTAAGCCGCGAAGCCAAAAGGGATATAGATGGTTCTCACAACGAGGATCAGATCCGTGTCGGTCGGGGCCAGTCCCAGATCGTAGATCCGCGAAATCTCCTGATACAGCCCTGGAGAGTTGCCGTGCGGGCCCTGCGGCTTGATTACCTTGCCATTCGCATACACATCCACTCCCGGCCCGCCGGAATCGATGGAAAACGTGGTGCTGGGCGAAACCGGCAGCTCTATGAGGAGGGCCACAGGGCCATGTCCTGGCGCCAATTTAATGTGCAGCCGAAACCACACAAAGGGCCGTCTGTGTCTCGGCCGAGCCCCGCTTGCCCCAGCCGGAGCATCCTCCGGGTGGTCCAGGTCCTGCAGTCCGTCCAGGGAGTCT
This sequence comes from Acidobacteriota bacterium, assembly GCA_021836865.1. Taxonomy (GTDB): domain Bacteria; phylum Acidobacteriota; class Terriglobia; order Terriglobales; family Acidobacteriaceae; genus Telmatobacter. Next base: position 17,984 of record JAKBHH010000072.1, on the reverse strand, counting down.
CCCGCATTGCGCACCGGCCATTGCGTGTCATCAAAGTCAACATTGGCCGCCGCCGGGTTGCTGGTCACCCCTACGCGCCAGCCTTTATCCAGCTTCACAGGCGAGCCCATTTGTGTGGCATCAAACACCACGGTGGGGGCAGACGGCGCGTTCACCTTGCGCGCCGGAAGATGCTTTTGCGGAGCCAGCATCTCCAGAGAATGGGTGCCGGCGCTATGTTGCAGCGCAACCAGTTGCAGGCACGATCCCACGCAAAGCGCGGCGACTCCGACCGTTCGGGCTAAAACCGCAGGTCGCAAAGCTATCCTCCTACTCATGCGTGTTCACAACTCTAAAGCAGACCGCTCCCTCCTCAAAGCAAAACAGAGCTCCGGGTGTACCCTGAGCCTGAAGGCGAAGGCCTGCGTCCTGCATCCTGCCGGTTTAGGCTGCGATTTTTCTTTCGCGCGGATACCGGGGAGGCGGATACTAGCGTCTAACGAGTGGAGCGATGCGCGTCCGGCTAGCGTCGTTCTGTCCCGGCCGGAGGTGAGGTCATGACATCAGCGTTCAACGGAATCAGAGTAACGGCTTTGGCAGCCTTGCTGATCGCGGTGGCTGCCACGTTGGGGGCTCAGTCTAGCTCGTCCACTACCCAGTCGGGCACGGCACAGGCGCAACCTCCCTCGGCGCAGCCCGCGCCCGCGGCTCCGGCCGCACAGCAGACGCAACCCCCGGCGGCGCCCGCACAGCCGTCCCCCGCAACCGGCGCTTCCAGCGCAAAACCCGATGCGACACCCGCGCCGGGAACCACCCCGGTTGCAGGCGATCAGCCTGCCACCGCTCATTCCTCTGGCCCGGTTTTGCATCGCAAGGGGGACTCCAGCACGGAACCCGGCGATCAGAGCTCTGCCCCTGGAACTGCTCCGGTCGCAGGGGACCAATCGGCCACCGCATCCGGTCCCGTATTGCATCAGAAAGGCGATTCCAGCAAGCAGACGGGCAACAACAGCGGCCCTGCTCCCGGTGCCACACCCGTCAAGGGTGACGTTCCCGCCCGCAACACGGACGTGGACCCCGACAAGGTGGTCGGTGTCGGCAGCGACATGATGAAGGTCAAACCCGGCAGCATTGAAGACGTCAACGCCGTCGGCAACCGGGATATCGGCGGTCGCGGCCTCGGCAACTGGTACTCCACCGACTCCGAAATCAAAATGGGGAAGCAGTACGCGGACGAGATCGAGAAGACCACCCACTTCATCACCGATCCTACCGTCACCGAGTACGTGAACCGCATCGGTCAGAACATCGTCAAGAACTCGGACTGTAAAGTCCCATTCACCATTAAGGTCATAGATTCCGACGAGATCAACGCAATGGCTCTGCCCGGCGGATTCTTCTATGTCAACTCCGGCCTGATTCTGAATGCCGACGAGGAGGCCGAGATCGCCGGCGTCATGGCCCATGAGATCGCCCACGTCTGCGCCCATCACGCCGCTCGCGAGATGACGCGCATGAACTACGCCCAGATCGGCTCCATTCCGCTCATCATGATGACCGGCTATAGCTGGACAGGCTACGGCATTTACGAGGCCTCACAGCTCGCTATCCCTATCGCATTCCTCCAATTCTCCCGCGACTTCGAGGCGCAGGCCGACTACCTTGGCGTGCAATATATGTATCGTGCCGGTTACGACCCCCAGGCCTTCATCGCCTTCTTTGAAAAGATTCAGGCCCTTGAGAAGCGCAAGCCGGGCCTCGTCTCCCGGGCATTCTCCGATCACCCGCAGACCCCGGACCGCATCCTGCACTCGCAGGAAGAGATCGCCCGCATCCTCCCGGCCAAGGACGAATACCTGGTCACTACCTCCGAGTTCGACGATGTGAAGGCCCGCCTTGCGCGCATTGAGAACAAGCGCCGCCTGCTCGACACCAAGGGTGGCCCGAAGCCCTCGCTCCGCCGTGCCAGCACGACAACTGACAACGGCAACTCCACCGCCTCAGACGGCTCAGGCACCTCGTCTACAGACGGACCCACGCTCCACCGCCGCGACGATCAGAACTAGGGCCTGTTCACCTGGATTTTTGGCTCCCGCACCATCGGTTCTAACTCCCCTACTGCTAGTGTGCCAGTGACGCCGGCACACCACGGACAGCGCATCCGCTTCATCCCGCCCCCATTCTGCCACCCCGGCTTGCACCCAAATCTCTGTAAATTTCCCATAACTTCCTGAAATTCCTTGAATCAGCAGGCAAATCCGCGCTATATACAGAGGTACCGGTCTGCCTGCCGGAATCCATCTGAATGGCCCGTGGCCATTCCGCCTGGGGGAATCATGCGCAACTCCACCGCCCGCTCCAACCTGCTGGTTCCCGAAGTTCGTGAGGTCATGGATATTCGTCAGGCTTCCGACTATCTCGGCATCTCGCCCGACACCCTTTACAAATACGCTTCTGAGGGCTTCGTACCCGCCTTCAAGTTGGGCAACCGCTGGCGTTTCAAGCGCTCTCGCCTCGATGAGTGGATGGACCGGCAGTCGGACCAGCACGCCGCACAGGCTGAACCCGACCCCCATCACAAGAAGCCCGTCCGCCCCGCCATGTAAGACCGGCGGTCCTGTCGTCGTTCTCTGTGATATACCTTTCCGGGTGGACCACTTACGCCGCATCGGTCAACTCCGCCGCCGCATGACCCGTGCCGGGCTTCCCGGCCTGCTCGTCACCCACCTGCCCGATCTCCGTTATCTAAGCGGATTCACCGGCTCCAGCGCCGCCCTGGCCATCACTCGGCGCGTTACGCGCCTGTTCACGGACGGTCGCTACACCACGCAGGCCGCCCAGGAAGTCTCTGCCGCTAAGGTTGAGATCGTCTCCGGCTCGCCGGCCGTCCATGCCGCCCAGTGGCTGGCCGCACAGCCTGGCGTCGATCTTGCCGGCATTGACCCAGCCCAGACCACCGTCGCCGACCTCGCCCGCTGGCGCGCCGCCCTGCCTGCCCGCCTGCGCCGCCCCTTTCTGCAGCCTCTCGCCGCGCCGCTCGTCGAGCCGCTTCGCATGGTCAAAGACGAAGACGAGTTGACCGTGATGATTGAGGCCGCGCTCCTTGGTTGCAGGCTCTTTGACTACATCCTTGGTTTCCTCCGTCCCGGCATCGCAGAGTTCGAGGTTGCCGCGGAGCTCGAGCATCAGGCACGCCTCATGGGTGCGGAGGGCATGTCCTTTGACACGATCGTAGCTTCAGGCGTTCGATCCGCTCTGCCCCATGGAAGAGCCACGGCCGCGCGCCTGCCGCGCAGAGGATTCCTGACCCTCGACTTCGGTATAATCCACAAGGGTTATTGCTCTGACATGACCCGCACCGTCTACCTGGGGCAACCCAGGGCGGGCGAGCGGAACGCCTACCACGCCGTCCTTGAAGCCCAGGAGGCGGCAGTAGCAGCAGTCACCGCCGGCGCACTGTGCGGTGAGGTCGACGAGGCCGCTCGTAGCGTGCTGCGCCGTGCCGGGTTTGCAGAGGCATTCACCCACTCCACCGGCCATGGGGTCGGCCTGGAGATTCACGAGTCGCCGCGTATCGGCGTCGGACAGGTAACCAGGCTGCTCCCCGGCATGGTTGTCACCATCGAGCCAGGCATCTATCTGGCCGGCCAGTTCGGCGTCCGTATCGAGGACATGGTGGCTGTCACCCGGAACGGAGGCCAGGTGCTCACGCCGGCGCCTAAGGCCCTCATCGAGCTTTGATTGATCGCATCCCGCTGCACCGGAAGAGGCAAGGAACGCATGAAACCACAGGATATGAAAGATCTGAAAGAGCTGATCGAATTCCTCAAGCATTACCACGTTGCCGAATTCGATCTCGACCGCGGCGATATGAAGATCCGGCTCAAGTTTAACCAGCCTGAATCCTCTTCCGCCGGTCTCTCTGATCTTGCGGCCCGCCTGGTCGCTGCCGCTCCGGCCGTTGCCGCACACGCCGCACCGGCTGCTCCGTCAGCGCCGGCTCCGGCCGCCGAGCCTGACGAAATCCTCCACACGGTCAAGTCGCCCATCGTCGGAACGTACTATGGCTCACCGTCCCCCGGCGCATCGCCCTTCGTTTCGCCCGGGGACCGCGTTGAAAAAGGCCAGGTCATCTGCATCGTTGAAGCCATGAAGCTCATGAACGAGATCGAGTCTGACGCCGCCGGCGAGATCGTCAAATGCCTGGTCTCCAACGGCCAGCCTATCGAGTTCGGTCAGCCGCTCTTCACCATTCGGGAAGGCTAACTCCGCTAGCTCAGCTAACTCAGCTAACCCTGCCCTGAGGATGAAGCATGTTTCGTAAAGTCTTGATTGCCAATCGCGGTGAAATTGCCCTGCGCGTCATCAACGCCTGCCGCGAACTCGGCATTCGCACCGTGGCCGTCTACAGTGAGGCCGACCGCAACTCCCTCCACGTCCGCTTTGCCGACGAGGCCATCTGTATCGGTCCGCCGCGCCCAGCGGATAGCTACCTCAATGTCCCCGCCGTCATCTCCGCGGCTGAGATCGCCGACGTCGACGCCATCCATCCCGGCTATGGCCTCCTGAGTGAGAACGCAAACTTCGCAGAGGTTTGCCGTGCTTCCAACATCAAATTCATCGGACCTCCGCCGGAGGTCACCCGCATGATGGGCGAAAAAGAGAAAGCCCGCCAGACCATGAAGGCGGCCAAGGTGCCTATCCTGCCCGGCTCTGACGGCGTCATTGCCGGCGTCGATGAGGCCCAGGCCTGGGCAAAGAAAGTCGGCTACCCGGTCATCCTTAAAGCCAAGGCCGGCGGCGGCGGACGCGGCATGAGAATCGTCCGCACTGCTGAAGATCTGCCCAATCTCTACCACGCGGCGTTTACTGAGGCGGCCAACGCCTTTGGCAACGGCGAGCTCTACATGGAGAAGTTCATTGAGCAGCCGCGCCACATCGAGTTCCAGGTCCTGGCCGACGAGCACGGCAACGTCACCACACTCTTTGAGCGCGAGTGCTCCATCCAGCGCCGCCACCAGAAGCTGATCGAAGAGGCGCCATCCCTCCAGGTCACGCCCGCTCTGCGCAAAGAGATTAGTGACACCCTCTGCCGCTGCCTCAAGGAAATCGGCTACCAGAACGCCGGCACCATCGAGTTCCTCATGGATGAGGACCGCCAGATTTATTTCATCGAGATGAACACCCGCATCCAGGTCGAGCACCCGGTCACCGAGGCCATTACCGGCGTCGATCTCGTCAAGGCCCAGCTCCGCATCGCCTCCGGCGAACGGCTCAAAGACATACTCCCGCCCAAAATCGAAATTCGCGGCCACGCCATCGAGTGCCGCATCAACGCCGAGCACCCGCAGAAGTTCACACCCTCCGCCGGCAAGATCACCGCCTTCAACGTCCCCGGCGGCAACGGCATCCGCGTGGACACCGCCCAGTACGCGGAAGGCGTCGTCCCGCCCTACTACGACTCGCTCATCGCCAAGCTCATCACCTATGGCGTCGATCGCGCCGAGGCTATGGCCCGCATGGAGCGCGCCCTCTCGCAGTTCGTGGTGCAGGGAATCGACACCTCGATCTCGCTCCACCAGGCCATCTTCCAGGACGAGGACTTCCGCGCCGGCAACTTCGACACCAAGTTCATGGAGCGCTTCCTCGCCAAACGGTAACGTCCCTGCGGGCGCTCCGGACCGCACTAAGGCGAAGGAAGAGCCGTGCAGTTGGAAACGCCGTCCTGCGGACACACCAAGAGATTGCTTCCCGAGACGGCCGTGCCTACCGGCATGACCGGTGCGGTCTCGTTGTTCACTGCCGTTGCCGTTCCTGCAACCGGATCGAGCGTGGTGAACGTCCCGTCATTCCCCGCGGTGTCGGCGTTGCCGATGATGGCAACGGTCGGCCCTGCGAGGATGCTGACGGGGGTTCCGGGAAGGGCGATCGGGTTTGCGGCGGTCGGCTTCAGCGTGGTTTCGCTGAAGGGGATCGCCACGGCGTCGCCGTACGAGATGATGACGCCGATCCCCAGCGAGTCGAACAATGCGATGTCCGATCCGGCAGGGAGTCCCGCGGTGACGCCGGTAAGCGTCTGGGATCCCGTGATCGTCATGCCGTCGGTAAGGTCAACGCTCCACACGGTGGTCGTGCTGCCGGCGGTGAGGACGTACGCATACGTCTTTCCGCCGACCACGCCGATCGCCACGGACTGCGGATTGGTGCCGACCGCGATGCTCGTGTACGGCGGCGCAGGATTGCCGGCGGTGAGGGTGCTGATGTTGGAGCACGACAGGTCGTTCGTCGTGTTCGCTTGGATGACACACTGCCAGCCATGCTTCAGTGCAATCCCCGTGAATATTCTTGAAGGGAGATTACTTGGACCACCCAAATTATTTCCGTTTTGGTCATAATCTACCCCATCAACTACAATAATCCCCGTAAGATCGTCAACAGCCATTTGATTTACCGGCGCCCCGACGAAGATCTTCCCATTTGGCACGGCAACCCCTGCCGCCGTGAACTGGTCGATGTATCCGTTGAGTAGCTGTCCGTTATACAGATGCTGTCCGGCGACGGTCTCCTGCGGGTTGAGGCAGAACACCTTTGTTGTTGTCCCGCTGGCGTACGTTCCGCACATGTTGTGCGAGTAGAGCCCGAGCGGGACCGCGTTCGAACATCCGGTGCCGTTGCTCTGACAGACTTGGCACGAGCGGTAACCCGCGCCTTCGTCCGTTTGGTCAATCGCCAGTTGAACAGTCAGTTGTGTGGAGTTGACGATGTTATAGGACGCGATTTTTGTTGTTGGCGTGCAGACGATATCAACATACGGCGATGGGAAGTTGGTCCCATTGACGGTGAATGTTGGAAATCCGCATTGTCCCAGGCACCATTGCGTTCCGGGCGTGACCGAACCAATCGTGATCATTGCCACTGTCACGGTCACCTGAGTCGTCGCGGACTTGGTAGTATCCTTGACGGCGGTGAAGGTGACGGTGGCCGTGCCTACGGTCGTGGACGAGAGCACCCCCGAGGAGGTGATCGCGCCCAAGCTCGTGGCATAGGTCACGTTGCCGTCGTGCGAACCGTCGCTGTAGGTGACGGTTCCCGAGCACTGTGACGTACTCGACGGGTCCGTCGTGATCGTGGCCGGCAGACAGCTGCCGCTCACGCTCTGGACGGTGACCGGTGCATTCACCGTGACGGTTACGGAGGCGTTCGCACTGCCCCCGGCACCCGTGCAGGTGACGGTGTAGACGGGGCTTCCCGCCGCGGGGGGTGTCTCCGCAACGCTGAAGTTCCCGCTGCTGTTCAGCGCAACGGACCCCGACCATGCTCCCGATGCCGTTGCCGACGTCGAGTTGGTGCATGCGCCGGAGATCGTCGTGCTCTCGCCGAGCGTGATGACTCCGGGTTTTGCGCCGATGGATGCCGTCGGCGGTGCATTCACCGTGACGGTTACGGAGGCGTTCGCACTGCCCCCGGCACCCGTGCAGGTGACGGTGTAGACGGGGCTTCCCGCCGCGGAGGGTGTCTCCGCAACGCTGAAGTTCCCGCCGCTGTTCAGCGCAACGGACCCCGACCATGCTCCCGATGCCGTTGCCGACGTCGAGTTGGTGCATGCGCCGGAGATCGTCGTGCTCTGGCCGAGCGTGATCGTCGTGGGATTCGCCGCGATCGCCGCGGTGGGCGGATTGACCGCCACCGCATTCACGGTGACGGTGGCCGTGCCGGACTTGGTGGCGTCCTGCGTGGAGGTGGCCGTAATGGTTGCCGTGCCCGCGCCTGATGGCGTGAACACTCCGCCTGACGTGATCGTTCCGCCCTTGGCTGTCCAGTTCACCCCAGTCGAGTAGGCTCCCGTTCCCAGAACGGTCGCCGTACACAGCGAAGTTTGCGCTGTCGAAATGGAATTGGGCGAGCAGGAGACGCTCACCGACGTGATCGTCGGCGTGGGAGATGAACCGCCCCCGTTACCGCCTCCGCAGGCGCTTAGAAACCCAGCCAAGGTCACAACGACACAGTTCGCGAGAACATTCCCCTTCATCTATCAACTCCAGTTCATCTTGGGGGGAGAGCCGAAGTGTACCATGAGCCGGGTGCCGGGTGCCCCATTCATGCGCGTCTTTTGCGCATGAGTGGGTATCAACTCACCCCCGCATGACGATGGGCGCATGCCACTCCAGCATGACCTCATCCTCCTCGGCCGACACACCCTACGGCTTCGGGCGCGGCGCCAACGCCCTTCGCCTCGCCTGCACCATCGAATCGGCTAATCGGTGAGTCCCTTGCCGGCGAGAATCAGGGAGATGCTCTTCTCGACCCGTGCCTCGCGCGTGTTGGCTAGCTTGGGCTGAGAGAAGTGGAAGATGTATCCGCGCTGCCGTCCCGGAGTCAATGCGGTGAATGCCTTTTTCAAAGCCGGCATCGCATCCAGTTTCTTTTGGAACTCGTCGGGAATCGTGAGCTCCTCCGTCTTCTTCATCTTCACCTTCAGGCCGGCCCTTTCCACCTCCATCGCTTCCTGAATGGTGGCCTTCACGACCGGCTTCAGCCTGGTGATGTCCTTCACGCTCGTGAATCGAATCTGGCGCGTGGCCTGATGCTGCCCCGGCGTGACGAGGAGCCGATTCGGGTCCTTCAGCAAAGCTCCCTTGAAGAACATCAGCGCGCAGTAATCTTTAAATCCGTGGATCAATACGACATTTTTCCCGTCGAGTGTGTAACAAGCCTGCCCCCACTTCAGTACTTCGGCCAGCGGAAAACCGAGGACGATCGTCCTCAGCATTTGAAACTCGTCCTGCCAGTGTGTCTCTTGCTCAAGAACACGATCCACAACGGGGTTTTTCTTGTTCATGCAGTCTGCCTCCAATCGAAGCCTCAGGTCGAAGGTTGAAAGTGGAACGATTCTACGCCGCGCGTTTCACCCATGAAAATCCTCCGGGTGCCCCAGAGCCTGCCCTGAGCGAAGCCGAAGGGCTTCGCGTTTGAGACCTGGGAATCCACGCCACTCCCGTTCTTCTTAGCACTGCTCCTCCATGCTATGGTGAGACCTACCGCATGACAGCGATCCAGGAACAATTCGGCCAGATTGACATCTATCTCTTCGACCAGATCCTCAAAGGCCGCATCACCCCCGGCATGCGCATTCTCGACGCCGGTTGTGGCTCCGGCCGAAACCTCGTGTATCTCCTGCGCGAGGGCTATGACGTTCACGCCGCCGACGCCAGCGCCGAGGAAGTGGAGACCGTGCGCAACATGGCGCGTTCGCTCGCTCCGACGCTTCCTGCCTCCAACTTTCGCGTCGAGCCGGTCGAGCAGATGTCCTTTCCAGATGCCTTTGCCGACGTCGTGATCAGCAACACTGTCCTCCACTTCGCGCGCGACGATGCACACTTTGAGACCATGCTCCGCGGAATCTTCCGCACCCTCAAACCCGGCGGACTCTTCTTCTCCCGCCTTGGCTCCTCCATCGGCATGGAGCACCGCATCGAGTCCATCGAGGGCCGCCGCTGCAAGTCCCCTGACGGCTCCCTCCGCTATCTCGTCGATGAGTCCCTGCTTCTCGCGTACACACAACGCATGGGCCAGCTCGCCGATCCCATCAAGACCACCATCGTCCAGGACCAGCGCGCCATGACCACATGGGTCGTCCGCAAGGGCGAGCAATCCACGCTCTGACAGCGTGTAACCCGGTCATCAAAATGGTTATGAGTCGTACAAACTGCGCCCCACTCATCGCGGCAGTGTCGCGATGAGCGGGCAGGCGCAGCCGAAGAGTCTCACGCACGCACAAAACGTATCCCGTTCCATCCGCGCACAGAGATCCACGCACGCCCAGCGCAAGCCAGGCCTTTGCTCACAAATGTCCTTGCCTTATACCGCGACGAGCTTGCCCGCCCTCACGTGCTGTGCGGAAGCATTGTCCACCGGCAGCGTCTGCACCGTGGGCGCGCCTTGCATCATCGGCGCCAGCTTCGCCGCAATTTCTTGGAACAGGCCGTTGTCGTAATTCTTCACTGCCGCTTCGTTCTCCCAAAGCGTCATGCAGCAATACTTGCCCGTAGCTGAGTCCACTGACTCGATATTTTCCAGAAACCCCGGTTGCTGCTCGATGCGCGGCAGCAGTTCCTCATTCACAATGGTGCGAAACTCGTGGATGTGCGCCGGCTGAATTTCGCAGGTGATGACACGTGAATACATCGTCTGACCCCCTTCGGAGAAGGATGAGCCCGGATGGCTCCGCATCCTATGCCTGCCGGCGTCGGGAGTCAACCAGCGCGATGCGCGACCGTGCCATGCGCGCCGGGCACGTGCCCGCCGCTCTTTCCATCCGCGCGGCGGAAATGTAACAATCGCTCCGTCCTTTTCATCCCCGGAGATTCCGCCGCATGTTCCCGCGTCCCGCTCTCATCACGTTCTGCTCCGTGCTCCTCGTCGCCCCGCTCGCTCGCGCGCAGTCCCCAATCCAATCCGCCGACTGGTCCATCTACAACGGCGGCTCCGACGGCGCGCACTACTCCGCGCTCACCCAGATCAATCGCGGCAACGTCGCCCAGCTCACCCAGGCCTGGCGCTATGACACCGGCGACACCGGCAACATGGAGACCAACCCCCTCATCATCAACGGCACCCTCTACGCCTACTCGCCCAAGCAAAAAGTCATCGCCCTCGACGCCGCCACCGGCCAGCTCAAATGGCAATTCGACTCCGGCATCGCAGGCACGCAGCCCGTTCGCGGCCTCGCCTACTGGCCTGACGCGCAAGACGGCGACAGCCATCCCCGCCTCCTCGCCGGCATTATGAACTACCTCTACTGCCTCGACGCCGCCACCGGCCGTCCCATTCCCACCTTCGGCGAACAGGGTCGCATCGATCTCCGCAAAGACCTCCGCGGCGACTATCAGGTCCAATCCACTGTCCTCACCTCGCCCGGCATCATTTATAAGGACCTCATCATCGTCGGCGGCCGCGATCCTGAAACGCATCCCGCCCCACCCGGCGACATCCGCGCTTACAGCGTCCGCACCGGCCAGCTCGTCTGGCGCTTCCGCACCATCCCGCGCCCCGGCGAGTTCGGCTCAGACACCTGGCCCCCAAACGAATGGCAAACCGCCGGCGCCGCCAACAACTGGGCCGGCATGGCGCTCGACGCCGAGCATGGCATCGTCTACGCACCCACCGGTTCCGCTGTCATGGACTTCTACGGCGGCGACCGCGTCGGCGACGATCTCTTCGCCGACACCCTCCTCGCCCTCGACGCCAGCACCGGCAAGCGTCTCTGGCATTTTCAGGGTGTCCATCACGACATCTGGGATCGCGATTTCCCCTCGCCGCCCGCGCTCTTCACCCTCCAGCGCGACGGCCAATCCATCCCCGCCCTCGCCCAAACCACCAAGCAGGGCTACCTCTGGGTCTTCAACCGCCTCACCGGCCAGTCGCTCTTTCCCATTCACGAGCACCCGTTCCCGCCCAGCACCGTCCCCGGCGAAGTCACCTCGCCCACGCAACCCGTCCCCGACGCGCCCGAACCCTTCGGCCGTCAACTGCTCACAGAAAACATGCTCACCACCCGCACCCCGCAGGCTCACGACTGGGCGCTCACGACCTTCCGCACCTTCCGCAGCAACGGCCAGTTCTACCCCCTCGCCGTCGGCCAGCAAACCATCGTCTTTCCCGGCTTCGACGGCGGCGCCGAGTGGGGCGGTCCCGCCATCGACCCCGCCACCAACATCCTCTACGTCAACGAAACCGAGATGGCCTGGACCGGCGGCCTCATCCCCGCCTCCCGCACCGGCAGCCCCGGCGAGCAGCTTTACCGCAGCCAGTGCGCCATGTGCCACGGCATCAACCGCGCCGGCTCGCCGCCCGCATTCCCCTCACTTGTCGGCATCAGCGCCCGCATGCCGCAGAAGAAGATCACTGGCAACATCCGCAACGGCAACGGCCGCATGCCCGCATTCCCCAATATCGACGCACCCGGACTCGCCGCGCTGCTTGACTTCCTCGCCACACCCGTCTCTGCCAGCGACGTGAAAGAGCTCGCCGCCGCGCCTGACACGCAAGCCCCCAGCGGCCCTGTCGATCCCACCTATCAGCAGCGCTGCGCCGTCTGCCACGGCGACCACTTGCAGGGCGTCCCGCCGTCGTTCCCGGCCATTTTCGGTGTCGCCAACCGACTCACCACCGCCCAGCTCACGCATCTCATTCAACAGGGCGGCAAGCTCATGCCCCCGCAGCCCGACATCGCAGGCAAGCCTCTCGCCGACCTGCTCGCCTGGCTCGGCGTGCATGACGCGCTCGCCTCGCCCGCTGCCACCGCACCCGGTGCCGACGCCTACACCTTCACCGGCTATCGCAAATTTCTCGACCCCGACGGCTACCCCGCCATCGCGCCCCCGTGGGGAACGCTCAACGCCATCGATCTCAAAACAGGAAAATACCTCTGGAAGATTCCTCTCGGCGAATACCCCGACCTCGCCCGCCAGGGCATCGCCAACACCGGCAGTGAAAACTACGGCGGCCCCATCGTCACCGCCGGCGGCGTGCTCTTCATTGGAGCCACCGTCTACGACCGCCAGTTCCGCGCCTTTGACGCCTCCACAGGCAAGCTCCTCTGGCAAACCACGCTGCCCTTCGCCGGCATGGCCACGCCGTCCACGTACATGGTCAATGGGCGTCAGTATGTCGTCATCGCCTCCAGCGGCGGACGCGACCCCAAATCCCCCACCGGCGGCGCCTACATTGCCTTCGCCCTCCCACGCTAAGGCAGCTTCCAGGATGCATAAATAGGCTCGGAGACCGAAAAATCGAGCCCATCAAAGCCTGAGCAATGGGTTGGTGAGCAGGCTTTGCCCTCTGCCTGTTTGGACAACCGCGCGGAGCGTCATTGCGTTTGTTCCTCGGTATGCGTTGCGGCATGTTGACCGTGTTGCTGCAGGTCAGCTTCTTCGCGGGATACGTCAACCACTGCGACCCCGGTCTTGTTGCCTCTCTCATAGATGTGCGTCAAAAATTCTTTGTTCCCGTAGCGGCTCAGTACCAGTTCAGAATGCTTTGGGGTGTGGTCATCGTCTGAAGCTCGCACAAGAAAGTCCGTATAGGTGCGGCCGTCTGCGCTGGCCACACGCATGACGGTCTGGTTGGAGAGTTGCACGTTGCGGAAAGTGTAACGGCCCGGGGGAAGGGTCGTGTCATGCACAATGAAGGAGTGGTGGATATCCGCAGTGATCGGATGCATGATTTGAGCCTGCGACTTGGGAGCAAGAGCAAGCAGGACCATAACCACAACCAAAGACGCTGCAACGGTGGCAACTCGACGCATACAAAAATCTCCTCTGTCGCGTGGGATGCGATGCCCAGTCGCGCCGTTGCCAAGCACGTCGGTGGGGCCTCCCCTGGTTTGGATACCACGAAACAATTTGTCACGGGGGGGAATGAGTAATTTGTGCCGGGCACCCCATTCATACGCGTCGTTTGCGCATGAGTGGGGATCAACTCACTCCCGCATTCCGATGGACCTATGCCCAGGTTCCCAAATCTCGAAGACGAGATCTGGGAACCTTGTTTTGCGGACAGTGCCGCGAGGTTGGCAGGGCGTCAGTGCTGGTCGCTGGGTACGCCGTTGGGGACGGCGGGCTCGCTGAGCGCCGGGTCGACGAGCACATTGGGACCCATGGAGCTGGAGCATCCGCTGCTGCCGGGTCCCATGTCGCATCCCCACCAGTTGCTGGTGGCGTCGACGGTGCCGACGGTTGAGAGGTTGGCGACGCCCGTGCCGTTGCCGTTGAGGTTGTTCCAGTGGACCTCGACGGTGGCGGCGGTCTTGATGGCGACGTCGACCGCTTCATTCTTGATGACGTTTTTGGTGATGACCATGCCGGTGACGGCGGATGGTCCGATGACGTTGGCGTAGATGTTGATACCAGCGGGTCCGGGCGTGGCGGCGTCGGCGGTGTCGGCTCCGTTGCCGGAGATGTAGTTGCCGGTGATGGTGTTGTTGCTCATGTTTTCGAACGGGGAGTGGGCGTGCATGGCGAAGCCGGGCAGGCCGTTACCGATCATGATGTTTCCGGAAACAGTGTTGTCAGAGACGCGCGCGCCGGGGAGGAAGCCGAACATGCCGATGCCTGCGCCGCCGCCCGCGGTGCCGTTGCCGATGGATTCGTTGCCCATGACGGTGTTGAAGTAGACGCCGAAGGGTGCGCCGGGCTGATAGGCGGGCGCGCGGGGATGCGAGGGCATGGTGATGCCGCAGTCGTAGATGTTGTTCTTGACGAGATTATTGAGGATCGAGTTGTCGTGGGTGGGGCCGGTCTCATCGCTGATGAGCATGCCGCCGGAGTTGCCTTCGTCATCGTTGCGTGCGATGAGGGAGTGATCGACGCCGCTGAGGTGGATGCCTTCGCCGCAGTCCAAGCCTTCGGAGGTTTCAAAGGCTGGCAGTCCCGGACAGGTGGTAGTGGCGTAGTTGAGACTCTGATCGTTGTGGGTAATGATGTTGCCGACGATGGAGACGTTGGAGGCGTTGGTGATGAGGATGCCTTCAAAGTTGGCGTTGCGGACGGTGAAGCCGGAGACGCTAACGCTGGACAGGCCGGCGTGGTCGAGGCCGTCAATGTAGATGCCGTTGTTGAGGCCGGTTGCGTCGATGATGGTGTTGGCGGGGTTTTTTCCGATGAGGGAAAGAGACTTGCCGATGACGACGTCCTCTGCGTAGACACCCTGGTAGACCTGGATGGTGTCACCGGGTGCGGCGACGGAGACGGCGGCGCCGATGGTGGCGAAGCAGCCGCTGCCACCGCTGCCGACGCAGAGTGTGGCGGCTGCGGCGGGCAGGGCCGGTGCAAGGACTGCCATGAATATGGCCAAAGCCATTCCGAGGCGAACGAAGCTCAAACGGTGTTGCATGGGGAAACCCTCCTTGTTAAGGACATGCCAGAAATACCGGCCGGGGGGTGCCGGGGCATTGCATCCGTGCCTCGATGGGAAGGTGGTACGAGGGGAATGGGGCACGAATCCTGACGCGAACCACAGTACAGCAGCGAGTGGTGCAACGCAACAGGGATTCGTGCCGGGGTCGTAAAAAGCTGGGGCGGGCGTTGGACAGGAATAGCAGATCCCTCGCTTCGCTTGGCCTAATGCGCTGCGCGTGCCGGAGCCCAGGCGTGCTTCCCTGCGGATGACATGGTTTCGGCTGCGGCGCCTGGCGTTCGCGAGCGGCGGGTTGCGCGGAGCGGACGGCCTGGAGCGACGCCAGAAGCTCGGCGCGTGGATGGGCGATTGCCACACTTCGACAAGCAGCGCGATGGAGATGGGCAACTGGTTGAGGCGGACTTTGGCTTGCCGAGGATCGCCTCGTCAACACTCAATACGGATTCGTTTCGGCGCGCCTTTGCCGGCCCATCTTGCAGACATCAACGGCTACACATCGAGCCGATTGGAGGCGGCGACGCGGCTGTACCAATATCCTGAATCTTTGATGGTGCGCTTCTGGCTGCGGAAGTCGGTATAGATCAAGCCGTAGCGCTCGGTGAAGCCGTCGGCCCACTCGAAGTTATCGAGCAGGCTCCATGCGTGGTAGGCGCGGACGCGGGCGCCGTCAGCGATGGCGCGGGCGAGCTCGGCGAGGACCTGGCGATACCAGTGGATGCGGCGGGTGTCGGGGACGCCGCCGTTGTTGCTTTCGAGGGGCGCGTCGAGATAGCCGCATCCGCTCTCTGTGATTTCGATGATGGGGTGGTTGTACTCCTTTGAGATTTGAGTGACGAGGTCGTAGATACCGCGCGGCCAGATCTCGAGGCCGGATTCCGTGAGCGGACCTTCGGTGGGCATGGTGGCGCGAAGTCCGGTGTAGGGGTCGCGGGCGCAACCGCTGTCGGACTCAATTTCAGTTCCGCTGAAACCTCCGCCAATGCAGTGGGCATGGCTGGCATCGGAGACGATGCGGCGCGTGTAGAAATGAAAGCCGACCCAGTCGAGGGGCGCGTAGAGGATTTTTTCGTCGCCGGGGCGGAAGCCCATGATCTGGTAAGGCGGCTCGCCGATGAAGGCGTTGGGATAGCGGCCCTTCATGGCTGCTTCAAGGAAGAAGACGTTGTTCATGGCGTGGTAGCGGTCGGTGGCGGCGCGGTCGGCGTCGGAGCCGGTGCGCGGATAGGCGGGAGCCATTTCATAAGCACTGCCGACGGTGGCGTGGGGCGAGGCGGCTTTGATGGCGCGATGGGCCTGGCCCTGGGCGAGTCCGAGGGTGTGCGCGGCTTTGAGAAAGTCAGGAAAGCTGGTGCGGCCGGGCGGGAAGGCTCCGGCGGCATAGCCCATGAAGGCGATGGCCCAGGGCATGTTGAAGGGTGCCCAGACGGTGATGCGATCGCCGAGGTGCTTGGCGAGGATGCCGGCGTAGTCGGCGAAGTAGCTGGCGAGGTCGCGATTGGGCCAGCCGCCGCGGTCTTCAAGGGCCTGAGGGAGATCCCAGTGGTAGATGGTGCACCAGGGGCGGATGCCGGCCGCGAGGAGGGTATCGACGAAGCGGCTGTAATGATCCACGCCCTTCATGTTGGGAGCGCCGACGCCGGTGGGCTGGATGCGCGGCCAGGAGATGGAGAAGCGATAGCTCTTGATGTTGAGCTGTCTGGCGAGCGCGATGTCCTGCGGGTAGAGGTGGTACTGGTCGCAGGCGACGTCGCCGGTGGCGGCTCCGCGGACCTTGCCAGGGGTGTGGGTGAAGCGATCCCAGATGGACTCGCCTTTGCCGTCTTCGTTCCAAGCGCCTTCATTCTGATAGGCGGCTGTGGCGACGCCCCAGAGGAAGCTATCGGGGAATCGGGCGGTTTTGATGACGGATTCGGGGACGGAGCCTGGGACGGGAGCGGTGGGGCTTTGCGCAGCGGCGTAGCTCAAATCCGGTGACAGCGCGGCTCCGGCAAGAGCGGCGAGAGAGCGCGCGGCGAACTGACGACGATTCATGGGAGACTCCTGTTGGCCTGTTGTGTTTTGAGGCTTGCAAGATTCACCTAAACTATCGCACAGGCTGAAGAGCGTCGCGGGGCGGGTTTGCGGTCTCAGCCAAGACTCTACCCGTGACAGCGGCTCAGGGCAGCGAGCGCAGGTACGCGATGATTTGCCAGCGCTGGGAGGTGGGCAGGCTGGACCAGGACGGCATGCCGTGAGCGAGGTCTCCCTGGCGGAGGAACCACTCGATGTCGCCGTCAGTGGCTTGATGGATGCGATCGGTGCGGAGGGAGGGATGCTTGCGGCCGTCGCCGAGCGCGGTGGGGCCATGGCACTGGCTGCAGTGGGTGTGATAGAGCATGGCTCCGGCGTCGATAGCCTGTGGGGTGGCGGCAAGGGGGTTGATGCGGGCGTGATCTTTGGCGGGCACGAGCAGCCATCGCCCGGAGGAGGATGCGGCGAGGGCAACGGCGGTCGAGCAGAAGAGCAGAGCGAGGAGCAGACGGCGGGAGCTGATCATTGTGCACCTGCCTTTGAACGCCGGAAGAGGCTGCCCACTTGTTCGAACTCATAGGCGAGGCCTAACCGGTAGACGCGATTGAGTGCGGATGATGTAAGGCCGAAGCCCGGCGAGAAGCTGAGGCGGATGCTCCGGGGCGCCTGCCAGCCGAGCAGGGGGGCGAGGTAGTGGGAGGTATCGGCGAGGGTGAGAGACTCCGTGTCCCCGAGGCCGCCGTAGAGCTCTGCACCCGCGATGAACTTATCGAGGCAGAGTGCGCAGGGATTTGCGCCGGCGGCGCTGCGCAACGGGCGAGTCGCGCCGAGGGCGTAGCCAAACTCCCAGGGATCGTGCCCGAGATTCTTCTCTGCGATGAAGTTTTCAGAGAAGTTCCAGTCGTGGAGGTTGGAGGAGAGGATGAGACGGGTTTCGGCTTCGTGCTGCATGGTGCGGCGGGCGGTGGCGTTGGGCAGGAGCAGATCAGACTGTGCGTCGTGGCCCACGATTTCGAGCAGAGTTTTGTCGGCGTCGGAGATGTTTTCGTACTCGACATAGAGAACGGGATTGAGGGGAT
>JAKBHH010000167.1 GCA_021836865.1 Acidobacteriota bacterium | reverse complement strand
GGGGGCGTCTTGCTACGGTATACCTCAACTATGCGCGCCAGAGAACGGCGGAACTGGAGCGGCTCGGCCATAAGCAGGGAGGTCGTGTCCCTCTTGCAAACCGCCAGCCTTTGTGCGCTGTTTTAGGGTGTTTTGTGCAACCGGGATTGGGAGGGTGGTCTCTCACAATGGCAAGGCCAAGAGGGCGGCAACTTCCGAACCGGATATCGGTCGCGCTCACCGATCAGCAGTTCGCCACCTTGGAAAGCCTGGCTCAGGAAAGCCAAGCAGCGGTGTCCTGGATGGTCCGGCGGGCCGTCGTTGAGTTCTTAGAACGGAATTACTCGAAAACCCTAAAGGCCAGCAGCGAGACAACACATGGATCTGCTCCAGGAAACGACGGCGGAACCGGCAACCACCATCTCTGATCGGCTAAAAACCGCTCTCGAGCTGCCCAATGGCGCGCGCTTCTATCGCTGTGCCTTGCAAGTGAATCCGTTTGCCTACCTTGGGCGGCACAACAAACAAACCGCGTTTCAGAACGAAGCGGACTACAACGCCGCCATTGTCGCTGCCTGTCGGGAACACGGCATCGAAGTCATCGCCGTGACGGACCATTACCGGGTGAAGGATTCTACCGGCCTTGTTCAGGCCGCACAAGCTGCCGGTATTTTCGCCTTCAAAGGCTTCGAAGCCGTCACCAAAGACGGAGTGCATTTCCTCTGCCTGTTCGATCCCAGCAAAGGAGATAGCGTTCTGGAACGGTATATCGGGGAGTGCGGCGTCCACGACGATAGCACGTTGTCCCCGACCGGCGACAAGGATTGCCACGAGCTTTTTGAGGCCGCACGGCGCTGGGAGACGGTGTGCATTGCGGCGCATGTCGCGGCTGACGGCGGCGGATTGCTGAAGAAGCTGTCTGGTCAAACTCGGCTCAAGGTCTGGAAATCGCCGGCGCTGCTTGCCTGTGCTCTGCCCGGCCCCGCCCACGAAGGGCCGGAGGGCCTTCGGCAAATTCTCCAGAATAAGGACGCGGAGCATCGCCGCGACCGCGCGGTTGCGATCATCAATGCCCAGGACGTGAGCAGCCCTGAAATGCTGAACCTGCCCGGATCGAGCTGTCTCATAAAAATGTCAGAGGTGTCGGTCGAGGCGCTGCGCCAGGCGTTCCTTGATCCGACCTCGCGGGTTCGCCTCAACAGCGATCCACAAGCCGAGCCACATGCCGAATTCGTCGCCATTGCCTGGGAAGGTGGCTTCCTGCGCGATAGCGCGGCACATTTCAATGAGAACCTGAATGTGCTGGTCGGCGGGCGCGGGACCGGTAAATCTACCACGATTGAAAGTCTGCGCTATGTCCTAGGGCTTGAACCACTCGGCGATGATGCACGGAAAGCTCACCAGGGTGTGTTGCGCGAGGTGCTGAAGAGCGGCACCAAGATTTCGCTGCTGGTGCGTTCTCATAGGCCATCGCCACGCTGCTATACGATAGAGCGGACCGTGCCCAACCCGCCTGTCGTAAAGGATGAACACGGCACGGTGCTGACACTAAACCCACGGGAGGTCATGCCGGGAGTCGAGATTTTTGGCCAGCATGAAATCTCGGAACTGACCAAAAGCAGGGAAAAGCTGACCCTGCTGCTGGAACGGTTCATCGAGCGTGACCCCTCCGACGCCAGCCGCAAGAGTAAGCTGCGGCTTGACTTGGATCGGTCACGCAGCCGTATCGGCGAGGTGAAGGGGGAGATCAAGGCAATTGATGAGCGGCTTGCCGCTCTGCCAAGCCTGGAAGAAACCCTGAAGCGGTTTCAGGAAGCCGGGCTGGAAGAGCGCCTGCGAGAAAAAAGCTTGTTGGTGCGGGAAGAACGCCTGCTCGCCGTCATTGTCGAACGCCTCGCCCCGATGCGGACGGTGCGAGAGGAATTGGCGGGGAGCCTGCCGCTGGATACCGCCTTCCTGACGCCAAAGGCGCTTGAAGGCCTTCCCAATGCCGATGTGTTGGGCGAAGCCGAAGCGATATTCGCCCGGCTGAGCCTTCAGCTCCAGGCCGTTGCCGGCCAGTTTGAAGCGTCGCTGAAGACGGCTGATTCAGAATTGGGGGCCATGCGGCAGCGCTGGGAAGTGCGCCGTAGGGCGGTCGAGGCCACTTATGAAAAGCTATTGCGCGAGCTACAAAAGTCGAAAATCGACGGCGAAGAGTTCATCCGGCTGCGGCGTCAGATTGAAGATCTGCGTCCGCTGCGCGAGCGGCGCGATAGCCTGCTGCGCGAGCTAACGAGCCATGAGGGGCTTCGCCGGCAGCTCCTCGCCGATTGGGAAGACGTGAAGGCCGCCGAATTCCGCCGCATCGAACGAGCGGCGAAAAAAGTCACCCAGAAGCTCAAGGATCGAGTCAAGGTCGAGGTCGTCATGTCCGGCAACCGGGAGCCGCTGGACAAGTTGCTGCGGGATGATGTCGGCGGCAATCTGACGGCCGTGCTGGATCGGCTGCGGGAGCGTGCCGACCTATCATTGCCGGATTTCGCGCTGCGCTGCCGAGAAGGGAAAGATGCCCTGATCAAGCACTATGGCTTGCCGCCCGGAGGCGCGGAAAGGATCGCACAGGCTGAACAGCCCCTGTTTATGCGCGTCGAGGAGCTGGAGCTGCCCGCGACCACCAAGATCGAGCTTAACACTGCCGTGGAAGGCGAGTCTCCAACCTGGCAACTGCTTGAACATCTTTCGACGGGGCAGAAGGCAACGGCAGTCCTGCTGCTGCTGCTGCTGGAATCCGACGCCCCGCTCGTTGTCGATCAGCCTGAAGACGACCTCGATAATCGCTTCATTACGGAAGGCGTGGTGCCGATTATGCGGGACGAGAAGCGGCGGCGGCAATTCGTGTTCTCCACCCATAACGCCAACATCCCGGTGCTTGGCGATGCGGAGCTGATACTCGGCCTTGGTGCATCGGGTGAAGGCAAGGAAGGTCAGGCGATGATCCTTCCTAAATATATGGGTTCCATTGATGGCCGCCCGGTGCGGGAGCTGGTTGAAGAGATTTTGGAAGGTGGTAAGGCCGCCTTCGAAATGCGCCGGCTGAAATACGGATTCTGAGGTTTACAGTGACCACTCGCATAGAACTGCTTGAGATGATCAACAACGGCGAGAACTCCGGCGTCGAGTTCAAGCGCGATGATATCGATAACCGCGCCTTGGCTAAGGAGCTAGTTGCGTTTTCTAACCTCTCTGGCGGCGCCTTGCTGCTCGGCGTTGAAGACAACGGCACCGTATCGGGGATTACCCGCGCAGCCCTGGAAGAGTGGGTGATGACCGCTTGTCGCGATAAAATTCGGCCGGCCATTATCCCGTTCTTTGAAATCGTCCGCGATGTCGAACCGGACAAGCATGTCGCGATTGTCCGGGTGGCGCCTGGGTTCAGCGTCCATAGCGTCTGGCATAACAGTGGACACACGTACTACATCCGCGTGGGAACCCAAAGCCGGGAGGCAACCCCTGAAGAGCTAAGTCGGCTCTTCCAGCAGCGTGGCACCCTCCGGGCAGAGCTGCGTCCGGTATCGGGAGCCCGACTGGACGATCTCGATCTTCGGCGGTTACGAGACTATTTCGGGAGGGTGAGACAGCAGGAGATGCCGGATGACGGCGATGAAGCCGGATGGCGAACCCTGCTGATCAACACTGAGATTATGGTGGAAGAGGGGGTCACCCTTTCCGGTCTGCTTCTATTCGGCACCTCGCCGAATCGCTTTCTGCCATTTGCCGGCATCGAAGCAGCGGCCTTCCCCGGCGTCGAAAAGGACTATGCGGCGCGCGAACGTGCGACGTTGCGCGGCCCGATGACGGCGCTGATGGGAGAGAGCGGCCTCGTCGAGAATGGTCTGGTCGAGCAGGCATTTGATTTCATCCGGCGTAACGTCGCAGCCAAAACCACGCTGGAAGACGACGCACGGCGGGTCGAGGTACCGCTCTATCCGTCTGAGGTTCTGCGCGAAACTTTGGTGAACGCCCTCATTCACCGGGACTATTTGCTGACCAGCACGGATATCGAGCTGGCGATTTACCGCGACCGACTGGAAGTGATCTCACCGGGCAGGCTGCCAAACGGTATCACCCCCGCCCGCATGCGTACTGGCTGCCGTGCCGCCCGAAATCAGCTCATTAAGGACGTGATGAAGGACTATGGTTATCTCGAAAGCATGGGTATGGGCGTATCACGCAAGATAGTTCGAGGCATGAGGAAACATAACGGGACAGAGCCAGAACTGATTGAACGCGAAGAAAGCTTCACCGTTAGATTGCTCGCCGGCGACTCCGCCGAGCCCGTGTAGAGCGTTCTCCAGACCCGATCCCCAGTGCGGCACCGCCACGGACGGATCATCCGACTTCTGCGAATTCCCCTGCAACTTTCGCGAGTTCATCGCGCAACGCATGCCGCGCCGCGGGCGGCAGCCCTGGCGCCTCAACCGTGACCCGGAAGGTCAGGGGTGTTCCATAGGCAGCCACCGCGGCCTGCACATCGGCAAGTGCATCTGCGAGCGCGACCAGGCCGGCGCTGTCCAGCCGCGCCGCTGCAACGGGGGCTTCTACGGTTGGCTGGGTAGGCTGTCAGCGTTTGCGCAAGTCAAAGCAGACAGAGAGCTTCTGAAGGTGCCTGAATGTGTCGGTATGGCTTACACAGAAGTTGCTGCAGATGTTCGGAAGAGGCACACGCCTTATCGATTTCGGGTCGGCCCGCTCGTGCGTGACGATGACCGCATTGATTGTCATTGCCTTGGCGACCAGCCAGGGATCGGCCCCACTGAGGAATTTGCGCTTCGCTTCCGGGGTGTATGGGCCTCTCTGCACAGTTTGGGCGACCTTGGCAAACGCCTGCTGCGTCGGAGGGTCACTGACATCAAGAAAGCGCCCGTCCTTTCGGCTCTTAATCCATTTCGCCAGGCCGTCGTTGCCTGCCACCAGTTCGTCATAGACCTTGGTGATGCTATGGGACGTGCCCGCCGGAGCCGCTTGATCCATCCACTCCCAGAATCCCGGACAGATATCGAACGAATAATATCGGTTCTTCGCCTCGATGAAGACATTAGCGTCCAACAGGTAGCTGGTCACGGCGTCGCTGTCAGGCTGTCGAAGAGTTTTTGCACGCGCGCCGGCTTGACCCCTAGCAACTGTCCGGCGTCGCGGAGCAACATGGTTCCGCGCAGGGCACTGGTCACCACCGCGCGAGTGAATATCTTGCCGTTCCGTACCGGGACGGTGCGGTAGTAATCACCTCCACTCGACTTCTCTCGTTCGCCCCAGGTTGCGCTTTCCTGAGTCCAGAAGGCCCGGTACCGCTCCCAGTCGATCTTGCCGAGATCGAACCCGCGGCGCGCGATTACGGCGCGGCTGACCTTGAAATGCCGCGAGAGAAATTCGGCGTTCTCTACGAGGTTTTGTTCATCGTTCCAGCGCCTCAGGAATGCCACCCGTGGCACAAGCACCTCGGCGGCGATCGCGTTGCATCGCCGTTCAAGCTCGGGAACATCCTTGGGGGACCGATCAAGTCCGGGATCGGACACAGCACTGCGTCCGAGCCAGATATGGGCGAG
>JAKBHH010000071.1 GCA_021836865.1 Acidobacteriota bacterium | reverse complement strand
GACGCGACCCTTGCGCGCACTCTGCGTAAGGGCGCGGTCCTGGGCGGCTTTGGTCACGCAGGCGATCGGCAGTGGCTGGAAGAAGACTTCCCGCTGCACAACGGCAACGAGCTCAAGGGAGCATTCGTTCTGGTGACGGATGCAGGGTACATCCGCGACGCGGCTTACGACGTGTGGGCGCGCAGCTTCTGGCGCATTGTCGCCACGGTGATTCTTATTGCCGGCATTACGTTCGCCATGGTGCGCTGGTTCCTGCTGCAGCCCATGACGCGTGTCGTTGACCGTATGCGCAGACTGCGTGCGGGCCATCCCGTACGCGCTGTGCATTCTGCCGCAAAGGAGCTGAGCTTTTTTACGCCTCTGGCGCGCGAGGTGGAGACGATGGCCGAAAGCCTGCGCAGCGCGCGCGCGGCCGCTGAAGCGGAAGCGCGCCTGCGCGATGCTGGCGAAAATCTTTGGACTGCGGAGAGGCTCTCCGTACACATGCGCGACAAGGCAGGCACCAGCCGCCTGTTCGTGGTTTCCAACCGCGAGCCCTACGTGCATATGCACCAGGGCAAAGAGATCGTCTGCCACGTGCCTCCCAGCGGTCTGGTTACCGCTCTTGAGCCTGTGCTGCGTGCCTGCGATGGCGTCTGGGTAGCCAGCGGCAGCGGCAACGCCGATGCTGAAACCGTGGACGAGTTCGATCGCCTGCGCGTTCCGCCGGACGATCCGCGCTACACTCTGCGCCGTGTCTGGCTCTCCAATGAAGAAGAGACCAACTATTACGATGGCTTTGCCAATGAAGGCCTGTGGCCGCTCTGCCACATCGCTCATACGCGACCGATCTTTCGCGCCGGAGACTGGGCATGCTACCAGCGCGTGAATGCGCGCTTTGCCGCCGCGCTGCTGGAGGAGATGAAAGACTGCGCCGAACCAATCGTCTTCGTGCAGGACTATCATTTCGCATTGCTGCCGCGTCTGATCAAGACCGCCCGTCCCGATGCCCGTGTGTCGATCTTCTGGCATATTCCGTGGCCGAACCCTGAGGCTTTCGGCATCTGCCCCTGGCAGTCTGAACTGCTCGAAGGCCTGCTGGGCGCGGACCTCATCGGATTCCACATTCCGCTGCACTGCAACAACTTTCTCGCCACCATTGACCGCACCATCGAAGCGCGCACGAGTCGCGAACAGATGACGGTGCGCCGCCATGGACACGTGACCTCCGTTCGCCCGTATCCGATCAGCGTCGCCTTCGAGGGCGGGCCTTTAATGGATGCGGACCCAGAGGAGGATGCGGAAGCAGAAGCCACGCGCGACACGCTCCGCGGGAAGCTTCTCGCCGAGCATGGCGTCCGCGCTGAAGCCATCGCGCTGGGCGTCGATCGGATGGATTACACCAAAGGCATTGAGGAGCGGCTGCTGGCGTTTGAGGCGCTGCTTGAAGAACACCCCTGGCATCGCGAGCGCCTCACCATGGTGCAGATCGCCGCGCCCAGCCGCACGCGCATTCCCAGCTATGTGGACCTGAGACGCCGCGTGGTAGAAGCCGCAGCGCGCATCAATCAACGCCACCAGACAGCCCATTGGCGCCCCGTCGTGCTCATCGAGCGGCAGTGCAGCCACGAAGAGGTCGCGCGCTGGTATCGCGTCGCGGATGTTTGCGTCGTGACTTCACTGCATGACGGCATGAATCTGGTTGCAAAGGAATTTGTGGCCGCACGGGACGATGAAGATGGCACTCTGGTCCTCAGCAGGTTTGCCGGCGCATCCGTCGAGCTGCGCGATGCGCTCATTGTAAATCCCTATGACATTGCCGGAACGGCGGAGGCCATTCACCGCGGCCTGGAGATGCCCCGCGAAGAGCGCCGCCAGCGCATGCAGCTGATGCGTCACCAGGTGATGGAGTACAACATTTACCGCTGGGCGGCAAGCGTCCTGCGTGCGCTGCGCGAGGTTCGCCTGGAAACGGACCAAGCCGCAACGTCGATGCCGGTTGAGCCGGAAGCAGCCGCTCCCGGTGAGGCGCATCGAAAACGGGCCTAGAAAGGGAGCGAATCGTTTGCCTTCCAATGCAGCGACCTCTGATGCGCATCGCAATGCAGAGGCTAACGTAAAACTTGAGAGCTTCTTCAAGGGACTGGCCTGCTCCACGCGACGCCCCCTGCTTCTTCTCGATTACGACGGCACGCTGGCAAACTTTCGCGTCGATCGCTTCAAGGCTCGGCCTTGGGCAGGCGTGCGCGAGCAACTGCAGCGTATTCAGCGCCGCGGGCTCTCGCAGATCGCGGTCATTACCGGCCGTCCGGCTGCTGAGATTGCTCCCATGCTCGCTCTCGACCCTCCCGTCGAAGTGTGGGGACTGCATGGCGCGGAGCGGCTGCATCCCAATGGGGAACGCGAGCTGCAGGATGCGTCTCCTGCCGCACGCGCCGCGCTCGATGAGGTGCGCGCGCAACTGCGGCGCCACGCACTCGGCGGACTCTTTGAGGACAAGCCCAACGCCGCCGTGATGCATTGGCGCGGTCATACGCCTTTGCGCGCAAGGCAGATCGAGCAGCGCGCCCGAGCTTTGTTTGAGCCCTTTGCGCAGTTGGAAGGGATCGCTCTGCTTGAGTTTGAGTCTGGCGTCGAGCTTCGAGTGGGGCGCGACAAAGGCGGCGCTGTACGCCAGTTGCTGCAAGAGGCAGGAGAGGTCGCGCCGGTTGCATATCTTGGCGATGACCTCACCGATGAGGCAGCGTTTCAGGCCGTGAATCAAGCGCGCGGGCCGCATCTCAGCGTGCTGATTCGACGCACATGGCGCGCCACCGCGGCCGACCTGTGGTTGCAGCCGCCGGCAGGATTACGATCGTTTCTTGCGCGATGGGAAACCGTGGCAGCTCAAAAACCCTAAGTGTATGATGAAAACGCAAGGGCCCTGCATCCGCATCGCGCGGCCTGCCGCAGCGACTTACAAATCCGGCCCGCCGGCACGCCCTGACGACCGGCGCAATCCCCCGAGGAACGCATCCAGGCGTTCTGAGGAATTAGAGGAACGAACCAATGAAAAAGAAAGTATTCCACCACCCAATTGCCGCATCTGCGGTCGTATTGGCCTTCGTGCTTGCCACCACCTTTGCGGGCTGCAAAAAAACCTCAACCAGTCCGGACGCCACTACGCAGACCTCCGCGGCGCAACCCGGCGCCGCTCCCGGTTCAGCACCTACCGGCTCTGGTTCAGCCTCTGGCGGGCCTGGCGGCCCCGGCCAGTATGCCAATGGCGGACCCAGCGGGCAAGCGCCCGCCCCGGCGCCGGTTCCCGTCACGCTCACCGTAGCACCCGGTACCGACATCAACGTTCGCGTGAATGAAATGCTCAGTTCCCGCGCTTCCAACGTGGGTGACCCCTTCACGGGCGAGCTTTCCTCCGCGCTTACCACCCCGAGTGGTGAGGTGGTCTTCCCCAGAGGCACCCAGGTCTCCGGCGCCGTGGTCTCTTCAAAGAATCAGGGCCGATTTGCGGGCTCTGGCGTGCTGGCGATCGAGCTGCAGCAAATCGGCGGTCGCCCGGTGAGCGCCACCGAATATGTGGTGAGCGAGAAGGGCAAGGGCAAGCGCACCGCGGCATTGATAGGGGGCGGCGCCGGCGCTGGCGCGCTGATTGGCGCATTGGCCGGTGGCGGCAAGGGCGCGTTGATTGGCGGCCTGCTTGGCGGCGGCGCGGGTACAGCGGGCGCGGCCTATACCGGCAACAAGCCGCTCGTCATTCGCTCGGAGTCAATCGTTGTCTTCGGTCTGACGCAGCCGCTCTCCGTCACCGTCCAGCGGTAACGAAGCGCAACGCAAACGCACAAACGCCACACCCTGCAACCGCGCTGATGAGAGGCAGCGGTTGCGGCGTGCGGCGCTTTTATTCCCGGCTGCGCTTGCGAATCTCGATATTCAGCCGCTTGATCTTCTGGTTCAAGGTGGAAAGCGGGACGCGAAACTGCTCGGCTGCGTCTGTCTGGTTCCAGTTGCAGCGCTCAAGCTTCTCCACAATGATGCGCCTTTCAATGTCCTCCATGATGTCGAACAGAGAGGCGTTAGGGTTGTGCTCCAGCAGCGCGTCCTGAAAGCTGCGGCCGGTGATTTGTCCTGGCAGCAGATCTGATCCAATGATTGGCCCGGAGGAAAGGACAACGCCGCGCTCGATCGAGTTTTCCAACTCCCGCACATTGCCCGGCCACTCATAGTCGATGAGCGCGCGCAAGGCATCGGCGGACAACTTCCGCGGCGGCATGCTGTTTTCCCGCGTGTAGAAATCCAGAAAATGCTGCGCCAGGAGTGGAATGTCCTCGCGCCGTGAGCGCAGCGGCGGCAGGTCTACGGTTATGACGTTCAACCGGTAAAAAAGATCCTCCCGGAAGCGCCCATCGCGCACAGCCAGGCGCAGGTCCACGTTGGTAGCGGCGATGATGCGCACATCCACCTGGATTTCCTGAATTCCGCCCAGGTGCATGAAGCGTCGGTCCTGGAGCACGCGCAGGATCTTTGCCTGGGTGTCCATGCCCATTGTGGCAATCTCGTCGAGGAAGAGGGTGCCGCCGTTGGCGACTTCAAAGAGGCCTTTCTTGGAGGCAACGGCTGAAGTGAATGCGCCTTTCACGTGGCCGAAGAGGGTTGACTCCAGCAGCTCGGAAGGCATTGCGCCCGTGTTGATCGGCACAAACGGCTTGTCGCGGCGTGGCGAATTGGCATGAATCGCTTTTGCGATCAACTCCTTGCCCGTGCCGCTCTCGCCCTGAATCAGCACAGTGGACCGGCTCGGCGCCACCTGCGATACGAGGTCAAACACGCGCAGCATCAGGTCGCTTTTACCGACGATGTTGGTGAAGTTATAGCGCTGCTTCAGAGTCCGCTTCAGTTGCAGATTTTCTTCTTCTGCGCGGTGCAGGGCGACCGCGGAGCGAATGTCGGCCATCAGCTTTTCATTGTCCCAGGGCTTCTGCACAAAGTTTTCAGCCCCGGCGCGAATGGCCTCGACGACGTTGTCGACCGTGCCATACGCGGTGATCATGATGACGGGGGTCTCGGGCTGCCGGTCTTTGATCTGCGGAAGCAACTCGAGGCCGCTCTGACCAGGCAGGGCCAGGTCCAGGAGCACGAGGTCGAAATTTTCCAGCTCGAGAATCCGCAGACCCTGCTCGCCGTCGCTGGCCATCTTCACCGTGTAGCCTTCCAGGGTGAGCAGCACCTCCAGGGACTCGCGAATGCCCGCCTCGTCGTCAATCACCAGAATGCTGGCGCGGCCTGAAAAATCCTGCGCGCCGGGTACTGCCGGTAAATTCAATGGTTCATCAAGCTCAGGCATGGACAGACTTCCTCATCGGGGGAAATTCAAGGTGAAACGTGGTGCCGGCGCCGATTGCGCTTTCGACTTGTATCTTGCCCGCGTGCTCCTGAATGATGCCGTAGGAAACGGACAAGCCGAGTCCGGTTCCGCGTCTCTCTCCAGGTTTCGGCATGGTCTTGGTAGTAAAGAACGGGTCGTAGATGCGTTTCAGGTGTTCGGGCGCAATGCCCGATCCGGAGTCGGAGATGCGCGCCTCGACGTGACCGTTCATCTGCGTCATAATCCGCAACTGCCCGCCACCGGGCATCGCATCCTTGGCATTCAGCAGCAGGTTGAGAAAGACCTGCTGGAGCTTGCCGGGATTGCCGTGGATCGGCGGCAGCTGTTCGGCCAGTTCCGCGTTCACCTGAATCTGCGCCGTTTTGAACTGATGCTCGAGCAGCGAGAGCGTATCACGGATCACCTGGTTCAGATCGGTCTCGCGAAACTCCGTCGTCGACGTGCGCGAGAAGTTCAGGAGCCCGTTGGCAATCTCGGATGCGCGGAAGCTCTGCTGCGTGATCTTCTCAAGCACCGGCCCCAGTCTGGCATCGCCGCGCATCTGTTTCGACAGCATCTGCGCGTAGGACGAAATCACCGCCAGCGGCGTGTTGATCTCATGTGCCACGCCCGCTGCCAGGAGCCCAATCGAGCTCAGCTTGTCTGACTGCGCGAGCTGAGCCTCGAGGCTGACGCGCTCCGTGATGTCATCCACCAGGATGATCCGGCCCAGCGCGATAAACTCCCGCGACATGAGGGGGGCAATGGCAATATTCACGGTGCGCTGCTCGCCGGCCCGCGTGGTCAGCGGAAACTTGTAGAGGTTATGCACACCGGGCTCATTGCGCACACTGTTCAGCGTCTCAAGAAATGCCGGCGGAAACACAGTCGAAGCCGCCTGTCCGATGGCTTCCGCGCGGCTGAGTGCATACATCGCTTCCATCTGCGCGTTCCAGCTCTCGATGCGGTCGTCCAGATCCAGGGCCAGAATGCCTACATTGATCGACTCAACGATATTCTCGTTGAATTCCTTGAGCCGTTCAAACTCGGTGATTTTTGTCTCCAGCTGCGCATAGAGGCTTGCATTCTGCAGGGCAATTCCGATGTAGCTGGCGAGGGACTCGAGCAGCTCGACATCTTCGCTCGATAGGAAATCTCCTCCGATGGTGCGGCCCAGCCCAATCACCGCGATCGTGCGCGCAGAAGCCCCATCCTGCACGCGGCACGGCAAGTAGTAGTTCAAATCCAACAGCGCCGCGGTCTGCCGTTGGTCCGGGGGCAGGTGCAGAGCCTGCTGCGCATTCTCAAGGAAGATGTGGGTGTGATCCTTGGTGCGATCGAAGTCCAGAAAGCCCAGGGCCAGGCGGCCTTGCATGGTCTGCAACTCTGCCGGCAGCCCATGCGAGGCGGCCAGGTGCAGTCGGCCCTGCTCCTCGGCGAGAAACACTGCCACCCGCGCCACCAGGAGGGTGCGCGGCAGCCGCTCCACAATTGAGTCGAGCAGCGCCTTCAGGTCTGTCTCCGAGCTGAGTCCGCGCCCAAACTCCACCAGCGCCCGCCGGTAGTCATACCGCTTGCGATCAAATGCCCGGTCCACCCAGTCCTGAATCCGTCGCTTCAGTGGGTCAAAGATCGCCGCGGTGAGCAGAATTGCGACGACAAGCGCCCACTCACGCATGGCTTCCGGCAGGCGCTGATGCACCACCTCGGCGATAACCGCAATAATGCCGAAGTAGCCGCCGACCAGAAGCCCTGTCGCCAGCGTGTAGGCGACGCCCCGCTTGAAGATCAGGTCTGTATCCATCAGCCGATAGCGCACAATGGCCCAGGCAAAGGTGAGCGGCAGGAAAACCAGAGAGAGGCCCGCTACCTTGGTGAGCAGCCCCGGCATGGGCACATCAAACAGGAACGGCACGGCATACAGCAGGGTGAAGGGAACCACGGCCAGGAACGCGCCGCGCCATAGCCACTTCAACTGCTGGCGCTGCAGCGGCGTGTTGGCCTGCAGATAGCTGTGGTAGAACATCACCGCCGCCAGCACATAGAAAATTGCGTCGTACGCGGTTCCTGCCTGGTCCAGCCGGTGCTTCAGCAGCTCCGTCGCCTCCCAGCGGTTGATCGCCGTCAGCCACAGCCCAAACATCGCCGCGCCCGGCGCATACACCAGCGGCAGCAGCAGCCTCCGCCGCACGTTCTTCAGCCGCTCCTCCGGGAAGCTCAGCGCAAAATGCAGAAACAGCGCTGGCTGCAGACTCTCCGCTGCCACATTCAGCCAAAACACCGTCCAGTCGAGCGCGTCCAGCTTGCCCGTGTACTTCAGCGCGTTCAGCGCAAACGACACCAGACAAAACAGGTAAAAATGCGTCGCCCGCGGCGCGGTCCACCGCCGGAACAGCACATAGACCCCGATCGCCAGATAGATCAGACCGATGAGCCGCGCCGCCTCTTGCACGCTTCGGTCCGGCGGTTCGGGAATCACCACCACCGGCGTGTCCAGCGGGATATTGTCCCGGGTGATCGCGTAGTTGGCCTTGCCGTACACCTCGGTCCGGTAGAGCTCACGGTCGAGGTCCGCCAGGTGGGTCGTCGGGTCGTCATTGACGGCTGTTAGTAGATCGTTGGGCTGGATGCCAGCCCGTTGCCCAGGGCTATCCGGTAACACCCTCTCCGCCACCAGACCGCCGCGGCCCTCCATCCACCAGACGCCATCGAAGGGCTGCTGAAATTGGCTCTCCTGGCGGAAATTCATCACCGCAAGGACCACCATGCCGACCGTGACCAGGGCCAGCAGCGTCGCTTGGAGTCGGTTAAGGAGGTTGGTCTCCATCGGGGAGCACCCTATGCCATCTGACTAAGAAGCACGCCAAATGCCATGCAGTTAACTTTCATAACTTTCGTTTCGTAGATCGTTAACGCGTTGATTCAAAGAGGGAAAGAGTAAATAGACGCAGCGCGATCCGTAGCGCCGCCCCCATCCTTAAAGTCCGCAGGATACAAAAAGCCGTAAGCCCTCTACGAGAAAAGATATTCGCTATGGAATTTCGTATCTCGACGGGTCCCGCGTCGTTTGCCTGCGCAACCCCTTATTCTACGCCGTATGGAACGTCTCTGTTCCGCCGACTATGCACAAAACTTGAGGGAATCTTTCGGGCATCCGCCTGGCGGGTTACCAGCTCTTCTGGCCGTAGGTTGCCTTCGGTCCATGCTTGCGCTGGTAGTGATGCTCACTGACGTGGACCGGGATGGCACTCACCGATGGGTTCAGCAGCGCCGTTCTGAAGGCGAGCCGCGCAATGTATTCAAGCACATCTGCGTGCTCCACTGCTTCGGCTGGCGATTTGCCCCAGGCAAACGGAGCGTGCCCGGCGACCAGCACTCCCGGCACTGCAACCGGGTCAAGTCCGCCGGCCCTGAACCGGCGCACGATCACCGCGCCCGTGTGCCGGACATAGGCTTCCGTCACTTCCTCGGCCGTCAGCGGTTCAGTGACTGGCACAGGGCCGTGAAAGTAGTCCGCATGGGTGGTTCCCAGGCAGGGTATGGGTCGGCATGCCTGTGCCCAGGATGTCGCGAACTCCGAGTGTGTATGCACGATGCCGCCGATCTGCGGGAACTCGCGGTAGAGCAGCGTGTGCGTGTCCAAGTCGCTCGATGGCCGCAGGCTGCCCTCGACGATTTTGCCGTCGAGGTCGGTGACGACCAGATCTGCCGGCGTCAACTTCGCATAGTCCACGCCGCTTGGCTTGATGACCACCAGGGGCCTGCTGCCTGTGCGGTCGACCCCGCTCGCATTGCCAAAGGTGTGCGGTGCGAGCCCTCGTCGTGCAATCTCGCGGTTGGCATGCAGAACTTCATTTCGCAAAGTCTCAAGCAGCATTTGTGCCTCTCCGTTATGCGATCGGCCGTCGTGGTCCTGAGGGGCTCCACGGTGGGCCGGTAAGCGTTTTCCAGACATACCAGTCTACCAGCAATGGGACGTCATCCGGGGCATCTTGCAAGGATTCGGCTGGGGGTTACTATAGCCGCGTCGCTCTCCCCATTTTCACAGACTTCTCGCTTTATGCACACAGTCGTCGGTCGAGTCCCGGCAATGCAGCGCCCTGCTACAATAAGCGGGCAGATGACGTCCCACTCGCATGGTTGAGCATGCCGGTTTCACCTTACCCTGCTGCAATGAGCAGAGCGAATCTCTGGAATCCTGTCCATCCTCAGCGATGAGAGCGGAAGGCGATGCACACTGAATCCGGTTCTGAATCGCCAGTGCTCTCGATCGCGATTCCAACCTACAATCGCGCGCGATTTCTTGACCGGTTGCTGTCGGCGCTGGACGATCAACTCCGCTTGCAGCCCGGCGTAGAACTGATTGTCTCCGACAATGCTTCACCGGACGAGACGCCGCAGATCGTCAGCACTCTAATCCGACCCAACCGGGAGACAAGGCGAGACCTGGAGATGGGTCTGAGGTTTCGCTGCTGGATGTGTTGATCCTGCTGTCGGAGCGCAAGCGCACGATTCTGTTGTGTACGGCGGTGTGTGCCGTGCTGTCGGTGATCGTCGCCTTTGTTCTCCCCAAGAGCTACACAGCCTCAGTGACGCTGCTTCCGCCGCAGCAGAACGCCTCGATCGGCGCGGCCCTCTCTTCTCAACTGGGCAGTATGGGCGGGATGGCTGCGCTGGCGGGCGGCGGGCTGGGTATCAAGAACCCCAACGACATGTATGTGGCCATGCTGAAGAGTCGCACGGTTGAAGACGCAATTGTCCAGCATTTCGGGATTGCGCAGGAGTATCACAGTCATTTTCTTTCTGACGCGCGCAAGGCGCTGGAGAACCATACGACGGTGGACGGCAATGGGAAGGACGGCCTCATCCACCTGTCTGTCGACGACCGTAACCCGCAGCGCGCAGCGGAGCTTGCGAACGGATACGTGGACCAGTTTCGCAAACTGTCAGAGCATCTGGCGATTTCGGAGGCTTCGCAGCGGCGGCTGTTTTTCGAGCAGCAGCTTGAGCAGGCCAAAGACAACCTGGCGACCGCCGAGGAAGCACTCAAGCTGACGGAGCAACAGACGGGGCTGATTCAGCTTGACAGCCAGACGCGCGCACTGATTGAGTCGGCCGCGCAGCTTCGCGCCCAGATTGCGACCAAGGAAGTTCAGATCAAGTCTATGGAGACTTTTGCGACCGGCCAGAATGCGCAAATCGTGCAGGCGCAGCAGGAGCTGGAGAGCATGCGCATGCAGCTTGCCAAGCTGGGCGGGTCTGAATCCGGATCGGAGGCCAGCCTCCTTGTGCCGAAAGGCAAAGTGCCGGAGGCGGGACTCGAATACGTTCGCAAGCTGCGCGACGTGAAGTACTACGAGACGATTTTTGATATTCTGGCCCGCCAGTTTGAGGCCGCGAAGCTGGACGAAGCGCGACAAGGCGCCGTGATTCAGGTTGTTGATCCCGCTGTTCCTCCGGACAAGAAATCGTCTCCTCGACGCCTTCTTATTGTGCTTGGGGCGACGCTGGTCGGATTCCTGATCGGCATGGTGTATGCGCTGAGCCAGGCGGGCATTGAACGGTTGAAGTCGGACCGTGAAACCAAAGTGCGATTTGAGAGACTGCGTCAGGCGCTTTCCTTCAAGGGCGAAGGGGCGCGCGCGACGCGGACGGGCGCGAACCCTTAGGTCGTCTTCGCGGGGGAGAGCGGTTGTCAGACGCCTCGCGGTTCCGGCTGCAGCTGCCCTTTTTGGATCAGGCTGGTGGTCGAGAATCCGTCTACCGTGGGGACAATGCGAACCTGGCCGCCCCAGGCGGCAGCTTCTTTGGCGCCCACGACGGTTTCATTGGTGTAGTCTCCGCCCTTGACGAGGATGTCAGGCTGAATGGCGGTAATGAGATCGATGGGCGTGGGTTGATCGAAGATCACGACCGCATCGACCGCGGCAAGGGCGGCCAGGACGCGGGCCCGCTCACTCTCAGAGACAATGGGTCTACCGGGCCCTTTGAGCCCGCGGACTGAGGCGTCACTGTTGACTGCGACGATGAGCCGCTGCCCAAAGGAGCGCGCTTGTTCCAGCACCGTGATATGTCCAACGTGCAACAGGTCGAAGCATCCATTGGTAAAGACGACAGTTTCGTCTTTTCTCTTCCAGAGGCCCACGCGAATCAGCAGGTCCGGCAGGTCGACGACCTTCTCTTTGGCGTGGAGCGCAATTTCAGGGGTCAGGGCGGCCATCAGCTCGTGCCGTTCCACGGGCACGGTGCCCACTCGGCCCACTACGATTCCCGCGGCGATGTTGGCGAGTTGCACGCCAGTCTCAGGTGCAAGTCCGCAGGCGAGGCAAAGCGCCATCACCGCGATCACGGTATCTCCGGCGCCGGACACATCGAAAACCTGACGAGCCTCAGCAGGCGCGATGAACCGGCTGCCCTGGCGCACCAGAGCAATTCCTTTTTCACTCAAGGTTGCGATGAGGAACCTGAGATCCAATTCCGTGACAAAGGTTTCAGCGGCCTGCAGCAGTGCGTTGAGGTCGCGTGAGTCAAGCTGCGCCGCCTTTGCGAGTTCCATCAGATTTGGACAAATGGTTGTTGCGCCGCGATAGACGGAAAAATCAGCGCTCTTCGGATCGACCAGGACGGGGATGTCGAGCTTGCGGGCGGCCTGGATAATGGTCTGGCAGACCCTGGGCGTCAGCACGCCCTTGGCGTAGTCAGAAAGTACGATGGCATCGCAACCGGAAAGCAGCGCCAGGGCGGTTTCGATGAGACGGTCATAATCGCTGTCTGCCCTGAGGCCATTCCGCTCTGTGTCGAGGCGCAGCATTTGCTGGCGGCCGCCCAGGATGCGCAGCTTTGTAATGGTGGGAAAATCGTTGCAGACGACAAGTCCGGCCTCGATGCCGTTGGATCGAATGCAGTCTGCCAGATGGCTCGCGTTCTGGTCAGAGCCTGTAAAGCCGACTACCCGTGCGCGGGCGCCGAGGCGGGCCAGATTCATGGCCACGTTGGCTGCGCCGCCAGGCTGCTGGGTCTCATGCTTGGCCAACACAACCGGCACAGGAGCCTCCGGCGAGATGCGGGCGACTTCACCCCAGATGTACTTGTCGAGCATCAGGTCGCCGAGCACGAGGATGCTCTTGGACGCCCAGTCATGCTCAACGGTCCTAATGACGTTCTGCAGCTGTTCCATCAATGGCTTTTAATCCCCACCGGCGTTGCCTTTTCAGCCGTATGCACATGATCCAGCTCAACCCAGTCGCATAGCATGTGCCCCGCCACAAGGTGCGCTTCCTGGATGCGGGCCGTATCGCTGGAGGAGATGGCGAGGGTGTGGTCGGCAAGGGCAAGCATCTGTCCGCCGCCGCTTCCAGTGAAGGCGACGGTTACCAATCCGCGTGCACGGGCTGCTTCGAGGGCGCGGATGACGTTCTTACTATTGCCGGAGGTGGAGATGCCGAAAAGCAGATCTCCGGGATTGCCGAGAGCTTCAACCTGGCGGGAGAAGACTTGCTCGTACCCGTAATCATTGCTGATGGAGGTGAGGATCGAGGTGTCTGTGGTGAGGGCAATGGAAGGCAGGCCGCGCCGCTCGCGGCGAAAGCGCCCGACGATCTCCGCGGCAAAATGCTGGGAATCCGCAGCGCTGCCGCCATTGCCGCACCAGAGGATTTTGCCGCCGCGATGAAGAGTCTCCTGCATCGCCAGGGCAATGGACTTGAGCGCCGGCTGCTGATCGAGGAGCTGGCGCACAACCTCGATGTGGTCGGCGATCGCTTGTTCAAAAATACAGGTAGTGAGAGGCGCGGTGGACAAAACCAACCTCCCATAAGCGGTTCGCTGCCTAGGCCTATTTTACGGGACCAATCCGCACATCCTCTGGATGAAGCGATCGATACTCACCAAGGATATGCGAGTTTCTCAGGGTGGTCCAGAGCCACGGCTGCCGGCAGGGTCCTTCCCGCGCCGTGATGGAGCGGGAGGCAGAGTCGGCGTGTGAAGCAGCTCGACGGAATGGCCACATGCTTTTGCGCCCGACAGCGCGGCGCGCTCTCTGCGCGGGACTAGCAAGGATACGAGAGGTCATTTCATGTCTACGAAGGCATGTCTGGACAAATGCATCCTCGTCAGGCGGATGGGTACCAGGACGGTCACAGGAAGAATGGCTGGGTAGTAGACTCATCTGCGGGATTCTGAGATCGTGCGACGTGCTTTCATCACCGGGATTTCGGGCTTTGCAGGTCCCTACCTGGCCGCGTGTCTTCGGCAGAGCGGATTCGATGTTACAGGTCTGTCGTCTGGGGCGGAGAAGCGGGAGCATCCGATTTCGCTGGAAGGGGTTCGCATGCACTCGTTGGACATCAGGGATCGCGTCGGCTTGCGCACGGTTCTCGACGCGGAAAAGCCTGATTTCGTATTCCATCTGGCGGCCCTCAGCCACGTGCCCACGTCGCTTGACCATCCCGACGCAACCTTCGACGTGAACGTGACAGGCACCCTGAACCTGCTCGAAGCGGTTCGCCTGATCAAGAAGACCGCGCGTGTCGTTTTTGTCAGCTCCGGCAACGTGTACGGTCATGTCGATTCCGGTGAGACCGGCTTCACGGAGCTAAGTCCTGTCTACTCCACGTCTCCCTATGCGTGCAGCAAGATCATGGGCGAACACCTGGTGCGCTGCTATGTGGAGGATTTCGGATTGCAGGCCGTGATCGCACGGCCCTTTAACCATACCGGCGCCGGACAGCCGGCCTCCTTTGCCGCCTCCGGTTTTGCCCGTCAAATTGCGGCCGGAGTACTCAAGGGCGGTCCAGTCCATCTGCAAACGGGCAGGCTGGACCCGCGCAGAGACATCAGCGATGTGCGTGACGTGGTGCGCGCCTACGCACTGCTGGGGGAAAGGGGCATTCCAGGACAGATTTACAACGTCTGTTCCGGCACCATGAGGCAAATGAGTGAAGTGGTTGCGACCCTGGCAGATCTGGCGAGGATTCCCGTCACAGCGGAACTCGACCCTTCGAAGATTCGAGAGCGGGAGATCATGCGCTCAGGGGGCGACATCGCGAAGATTCGCGATGAGCTGGGATGGGCTCCCACCATTCCATTCAGAACCACCGCAAAGGAGTTGCTCGAATATTGGGTGGAGCGATGCAGTGCGTCATCCGGGCAGTAGAGTTGGCTTGAGGGTGGGAAGGATGCGGCGGAGTGGTTGGACGCCGCGCATCTTCTGGGACCGCGGATGACAGCGTTGGGGTTTTGCGGTCCGCGCCAAGCAGGATTTAGTTTGAAGAGACCTGAGCGCCTGTCCGTTTCGAGGGAAATGGTGGAGGCGGCGGGACTCTAGCCGGACATCCGTGTCGAGAACGCTTAACGTATTGATTCTGAGAATGCCGGCGATGCAGAGAATTCCCCGACTTCCGAATCAGCTTTATAGTCAAGGTGCAATGATTGTCTTCAGTTCCCGGTCCTCCACCCGTTGGGCTTTCCCGCTCGGTGCAAGGGCGATCTGAAAGGCCACTTCAGTATTGACGTCGGCCCGTGCAAGGCACAGGGAAATGGAGATGTTGCGAACCAGCTTACTTTGGATTTGCAGTCAGAGTCTGGAGCCTTCGACAGGGCTGGCAAGTCGACGCCTCTTCTCGGCGTCTACTTCGGCGAAGTTCCTTGCAAAACTGAAAGCGCAGCCCGGCAGAATTTGGCCGAAGAGTTCAGACAGTTCAGGCCCGGCCCCAGGCGGGAAGCACTACACCACATCCTCAACCTGCCTCAATGAAATTCGTGATTCTGACTATTCTTCGTCCCTCGAAAAAATAATGAATTAGATTCTGCTCTCATGTCGATTCTGTCATTCCCCGTTCGACGTATCAGCAGAGAGCTAGTACGATGGCGAGCAACAGCGATCCAACTGCGCTCTCAATTTGAGTTCATCCCACCGCTCAAACCGAAGGAGATTTCGCAATGCGATTCATGGTCATCGTCAAAGCAACCCCGGAGTCAGAAAAAGAAGGCGCCCTCCCCGATCCGCAGCTCATGCTGGAGATGGGCAAATACAACGAAGAGCTCATGAAGGCTGGCGTCCTGCTCGCCCTCGATGGCCTCCATCCCAGCTCCAAAGGTGCACGCGTCAAATTCTCCGGCAAGTCTCGTACAGTCCTGGACGGCCCCTTCACCGAGGCCAAGGAACTCATCGCCGGCTTCTCGATCCTGCAGGTCAAGTCCCTCGAAGAGGCCGTCGAGTGGGTCAAGCGTGCGCCCAACTGCAACCCTGGCGGCGACTCTGAAGTCGAAATCCGCCAGATCTTCGAGATGGAAGACTTCGCGCCCGTCCTGTCCGAGGAGCAGATCCAGCACAAAGTAGAGAAACGGGCTGAGCTGCCCAATCAGATCGCCAAAAAATAGCCGCACTTGCATCCACGGCTTGAAGGTGGTGTGATCGGTAGCAGTGTCCGCTACTGAACCGCATCACGACCCGCATCAGGTCCTGCATCGCACTATCGAAGCCGTCTGGCGCATCGAGTCCGCGCGCGTTATAGCCGGACTCACGCGCCTCACTCGCGATGTGGGCCTAGCCGAAGATCTCGCGCAGGAAGCACTTGTGGCCGCACTCGAACAGTGGCCGCGATCCGGCGTCCCTGATAATCCAGCGGCATGGCTCACGGCAACTGCCAAACGACGTGCCATCGATCTCTTCCGCCGTAACGCCGTCGCCGAGCGCAAACACGAGGAGCTCGCCCGCGATCTCGAAGCCCTCGAGCAAGCCTCGCCCGATCTCGAATCCAGTCTCGACGACACCATCGGCGACGACTTACTGCGCCTCGTCTTCATCGCCTGCCATCCCATTCTTCCCGCTGAGTCCCGCGCAGCCCTCACTCTGCGCCTCCTCGGCGGCCTCACCACCGACGAGATCGCTCGCGCCTTCCTCACCCCCGAATCCACCATCGCCCAGCGCATCGTCCGCGCCAAACGCACTCTTGCCGACAAGCACATTCCCTTCGAGGTGCCCCGCGGCCGTGAGCTCGCCGCCCGCCTCTCGTCAGTCCTCGAAGTCATCTATCTGATCTTCAACGAGGGCTACTCCGCCACCACCGGCGACGACCTGATGCGCCCCGCCCTCTGCGAAGACGCGCTTCGCCTTGGCCGCATCCTCGCCGAACTTACTCCCACCGAAGCGGAAGTCCACGGCCTGGTCGCCCTTATGGAGATCCAGGCCTCCCGCACCAGCGCCCGTGTCACCTCTACCGGCGAGCCGGTCTTACTCTTCGATCAAGACCGAACCCAATGGGATCAACTCCTTATCCATCGCGGCCTCGCCGCAATCGACCGCGCTCAAAAACTCAACACCGCCCGCGGCCCCTTTCTCCTTCAAGCCGAGATCGCGGCCTGCCACGCCCGTGCCTGCACGCCATCCGAGACCGATTGGCATCGTATCGTCATCCTCTACACCGAGCTAGCCCAGCTCACTCCATCCCCCGTCATCGAACTCAACCGTGCCGTAGCCGTCTCCATGGCCCTTGGCCCACAGGCCGGACTGACACTCGTAGACCTCCTCGCTTCCGAGCCCTCTCTCGCGCGCTACCATCTTCTCCCCAGCGTCCGCGCCGACCTCCTCTACAAACTAGGCCGCCACCGGGAAGCCCGCACCGAGTTTGAACGCGCCGCCGCTCTTACCCGCAATACGCGCGAACGCGACCTGCTGCTGTCTCGCGCGGCATCCTGCGAGGGTGACCCAACCAACTAGGAAAATGACAACCGGATCATCGGTCTTGTCCGTCTTCTCGACTCTGTTGGTGATCGCCTGGAATGTGCAAGATCTATCGCGGCACAATCCGAATGGTTGCGGCGCGCGCGCTTGCACTGATCATGGGCTTGAGGTAAGGACTTTTCGTGTATTTGGCTCGATAGGCTTCGTCTATCCGATCGTTCGTGGATCCGTCCTCCACTGGTTCGAAGGCGACCTCTTTCGTCATAGCGGCGGAATTGATTCGCCCAGCCTTCTGCCGCAAGGCGGCCTGATACCAACGAGATTCAATCCCGTTGTAGGCGCGCACGTAAAGGGCATCCTCCAGGACCACTGACCAGATCCAGGTCGGAGTCCCGTAGGTGGCACCATCCTCACGAAATGGCGAGATGTGCAGATCATCGGCGCCGGCGATTTTGCGGAGCTCTTCTTTTGACCATGCGGCCATTGTGATCTCTCCTTCTTCAAAGTGCGCACAGATAGGGAATAATTCCTCATGGCGATCCCTTCTTTGGTAGAGATTGCCTCCCACCAGAACGAAGCACTCAGAGACCGGTCATTTTAAGCACAGCTTCAGGAAGTCGGGCGCCTTCAAGCTTCATCCTGGAAGAAGCTTCGTCGATTTGCTTGAGATCGTTCTCTGTCAACTCGACCATTACCGCGCCGAGATTTTCTTCAAGACGATGCAATTTGGTGGTTCCCGGTATCGGCACGATCCACGGCTTCTGCGCGAGCAACCATCCGAGTGCGACCTGTGCCGGTGTCGCGCCTTTGCGCTCCGCAACGCTTTTCACCAGCTCAACCAGGACCATGTTGGCCTTGCGCGCCTCGGGCGAGAAGCGGGGCACGATGTTCCTGAAGTCGGTGGGATCGAACTTCGTATTCTCGTCGATCTTTCCCGTCAGAAACCCGGCGCCGAGCGGGCTGAACGGAACGAAGCCGATTCGCAGCTCGTCCAGTGCCGGCAACAACTCAGTCTCTGGCCCGCGGTAGAAGAGCGAATATTCGCTCTGCACCGCAGTGACCGGCTGCACTGCGTGCGCACGGCGAATGGTCTGAACCGCTGCCTCCGACATGCCGAAGTGCTTCACCTTTCCCTCGGCGATCAATTCCTTCACCGCTCCCGCTACATCCTCGATTGGCACGTCTGGATCAACACGGTGCTGATAGAAGAGGTCGATGCAATCGGCGCGCAGGCGCCTCAGGCTGGCGTCGGCAACAGCCTTGATATGCTCGGGGCGGCTGTTGGTGCCGCTCCGGCGCGCACCCGTTTCAAGATCGATGTCGAAGCCGAACTTGGTGGCAATGGTTACCTTGTTGCGGATTGGCTCCAGCGCTTCGCCGACAAGCTCTTCGTTCGCAAATGGCCCATAGGCTTCAGCCGTATCGAAGTGCGTGACACCAAGATCGTGTGCCGCACGAATCAGCTTAAGCATCTCGCCCTTGTCGGCTGCGGGGCCATAAGCTGACGTCATGCTCATGCAGCCCAGGCCGAGAGCGGACACTTCCAAATCCTTGCCTAACATGCGCTTTTGCATCGCTGCTCCTTTATGCTGTGTGCGTGCCTTCTCCGCTAACGATTGGTGAGACTCTAAAGTTGAACAGGGTGTCTGTCTCCTTGAATATCGATTGCGGTGACAGCATCTCGAATGGCCTTCAGGTCCTCTGCCGTGAGTTCTACGCTGGCGTCGCCGAGGATGTTTTGAGACTGTGCAGCTCGTGGTTCCTGGGGCAGGCACGATCCACGGGTTCTGCACCATCAGTCATGACGGCGCGATTTGTGCGGGAACAGCTTGCTCCCGCGCAGTCCAACTCTTCGCAAACTCCACGAGCGCCAAATCTCGTCGCTGAATCTTTCGATTTCTGTGGCTAATTCTTGTTGCTATTCAGTTTGACCGGCCTAAGCAGATGCGAGAACGTGAGTTGGGCGAGCTTCCACTTGCCATTTTCCTGAATATAAACCTCGGTCACCATAAAGGGGTTGGTGACTTCGTGGCCACCAACTGCTGCCTGCAAATCGATGTCCTCTAGCAGGATGGCCGTGCTGCCAAATATGCGGGCGTCAACTGCGTAAACCACGGCCTTCTTGTACCAGACGCCACCACTCTTGATGGTGGCCAGTTCCTGGGTCTTTCCCCAGGTTCCTCCCATGTGAGTGAACATGGCTTTGTCATCAAAAATTGTCTCTAAGGAGTCCACCTTCTTCTCTGCCATCCAATCCCATTTCATGTTTGAGATATTGATGACTTCCTGCTGTTCGGGTGTGGGATTGGCGGCAGTCTTGATCGACTCAGTTGGTGGCTGTGGCGGCGCTTGTTGTGCGTAGAACGCCGGCGCAATCAGTGTTGATAGAAGTAGACTTAACATTGCAGTTTTCATGGCTCTCCTTCGATTTGTGTGGTTGACCCGTGAAAGAACTTGAAGTCGCGAGGCCGATCGTTCAAGCTACGCGGATACAGGAAGAATTCTGCACGCAGGGTTAGGGGGCCGATCTTGCCTTTATCCCGTTTTTGCCCAAGCCCCGGTGGTCCAAGGCGGGAAACAAATCACTGCGGAGATAATCGTGAACAAGCATTGTGCGTTCCATCATCCTTAAACCCTCCCGTCTCTCCGATATTCGTAGTGCATTCTTGAGACCGGGAATCCGCGCCCAACCTGCTGCAGGCGCCACGGTGAGCCCAACTCCGGATTGCCTAAGGTTAGCCCGGGAATAATCCGCCTGCCCTGCGAATCCCGCCAATATTACCTCCAATCGCGCCAATCCATCTTTGGCACGTTTGGCGCGTCTCGCAGCTAATCAAATGGGAGTTCCCCCGGCTCTGCCGGGGTGGCAGTAGCAGTTTGACATTTACGGGAGTCCATCCAAGAAACTCCGAGAGGTGAGCCGCCAAGCACACTTCAAGGAGAGTCCCGGATGG
>JAKBHH010000070.1 GCA_021836865.1 Acidobacteriota bacterium | reverse complement strand
AGACAAGCTCATCGAATTGCCAAGCCCTGCCGCAATTTACGCCATGGAGGATTTAGCCAAAGAACTTCACCCATGAGACGGTATCAACCGTCTGCAAGTTCAACAACACTCAACTCGCAGGATGCTCGGGAAGCGCGGTGCAAATCCGCCACTACCCCGTAACTGTAAGCGTGGAGAACCCGCCCAGGGTGCCACTGGAGACACACTCCGGGAAGGCGGGCAGGTTCGACGAAGCGCAAGTCAGGAGACCGGTTCTGCGCAACACATTCCGAGGGGAATTCATGATCCGTGTTCGACGATTTTCGTATCTGTCTTTCGCTTTCTGCCTCAGCATGAAACTTGCCGCGCTCAGCAGCGGTATGTCTATTTCCGGAACAGTGATAGATCCGACGGGTGCCGTTGTGCCTGGGGCCACCGTTGAGGTCGTGGCGCATAACCAAACGGTGTTGAGAGTACGCACGGATGAGGACGGTCGCTATACGGCTGCCGTTCCATCTGCGGGCGCTTACGAGGTTCGTGTCCTTGCGCCCGGTTTCAACGCGAGTGAATCTGAAGCCGTCGTTTCT
This sequence comes from Acidobacteriota bacterium, assembly GCA_021836865.1. Lineage (GTDB taxonomy): Bacteria > Acidobacteriota > Terriglobia > Terriglobales > Acidobacteriaceae > Telmatobacter. Next base: position 19,563 of record JAKBHH010000070.1, on the reverse strand, counting down.
ACGAGCACTGCAACAACCGTCCGCAATGTCACGCTGCGTCTGAATCGCTTGTCACAGGAGGTGACCGTCACGGCTACGGCCATTCCCACGCTCGAATCGCATCTGGGCGCCGCCGTCACCGTGCTCGGCTCAAACCAGATTGCCCGCACGGACGAGATTCAGGAGCCATTGCGTTGGGTTCCGGGGGTACAGATGACGCAAACTGGTCGGCCCGGTGGAACAGCCGCGCTCTACGTTCGCGGCGGAAACAGCGACGCCAATAAGGTGCTCATCGATGGCATTCCGATGAACGACATAGGCGGAGCGGTTGAGTTTGCTGACATCGCATCGTCGGCAGTAAGCCGTATTGAAGTCTTGCGCGGTCCCAATAGTTCTGTCTACGGTGCCGATGCCATGGCAGGCGTCGTGAGCCTGACAACGCGCTCCGGTTCCACTCCACTTCCGGAGGTTACGTACACCGGAGACGGGGGCAACTTTTCCAGTTTCCGCAATGAAGGAAGCATGGGCGGCAAATGGAAGGCAGCTGATTACTTTGCCGACTTCGCACGCCTCGATACTTCCAACGGAATTCCGAACGACCGTTTCCACATCGCTACGGCCAGCGGGAACCTCGGCTGGAATCTGTTCTCGAACTCCACTTTTCGCGCCACTGTGCGTCACGATCTGCTTGCGGGAGGCCAGCCCAATGCGGTTCTCTTGTACGGCATCCCGGACGATACGAAGCAGGCCAACGAAGACTCCTACTTCGGCGCCACATTTGAAACGCAAACCACGGCAGCATGGCACAATCTGGTGCGGTACGGCGGGCTGCGTCTCCGGTCCAACTACACGGACTTCGCTCCAACGGGGATTCCCCAGTATCAGGACAGCATGACGTACTCCAGTTGCACGCCACAGTCGGATCCGAATTGCGTGATTGCGGATTATCTCGGCGCGCCTGTCACGATCCAGGGTGCCAATGGCTATACAGTGAACGGGCAGGCGATCTTCCAGTACTCGATGCAGTATCCCTATAGCTATCCGACTTCAACAGACCGCGATTTCGGAGAGGCGCAGTCGGATTATCGTGTTCTGCCGCATCTTTTGGCTCTGGTTGGTTTCGAGTACGAAAACGAAAGGGGTTACTCAGGTGGCCCTACCAATGAGATTGAGCGCAGCAACTCGAATTCCACGCTCCTTTTTCAGGGTGATTTCGCGGGCAAGGTCTTCTACACCGTTGGAACCGGAGTTGAGGATAACCAATTATTCGGGGTTGTACCCACTCCCCGCGCTTCACTCGCGTACGTTTTGCAGAAACCGGGTCAATCGCGAATTCTGGGCGAGACCCGCATCCGCGCGAGTTTTGGCAGAGGCGTAAAGGAGCCAAGCATTTTTGAGCAGACCGACTCGTTATATGACCAATTAGCAGCGCTGCCGAATGGATCGCAGCTCATCGCCCAATATCATGTTGGACAGATCGGGCCGGAGTGGTCACGCGCCTATGATGGAGGTATCGATCAAGAGCTCGCTCGCGGAAAAGCCAAGATCGGGATCACCTACTTCCATAACGAGTTCACAAATGGCATTGAATATATCCCAAGTCAGGGGCTTATTGACTTAGGAGTTCCGGCTACTGTTGCGGCTGCCGCAGCGTATGGGGCAACTGTCAACTCGCAGGCATTCCGGGCACAAGGGATAGAGTCGGACGCACAGCTCCAGCTTTCTCGGACCTTATTCGTACGCGGCGGTTATACGTACCTAGATGCTGTGGTCCAGCGCTCGTTCAGTTCCGATGCGATCGGGCCAACGTACAATCCAAACTTCCCAACTGTTCCCATCGGCGCCTACTCGCCCCTCATCGGTGCGCGTCCCTTCCGCCGCGCTCCGCACTCCGGCTACTTCGGCATGAATTACACGCGCGGCAAGTTTGCCTCGCTGTTGGCCGGAACGCTTGTGGGCAAGCGCGATGATAGCGACTTCCTGGCGTATGACGCCAACTACATGCCGACGATGCTGCTGCCGAATCGTAACCTGGATGCGGCATACCAACGCATCGACTTGAGCGCAAGCTATGCTGTGCGCTCGCACGTGCAGCTCACCAGCCAGTTCCAGAACCTTCTTTCGGAGCATTACAGCGAGGCTTTCGGATACCCGGCCCTGCCGTTCACATTCCGCTCCGGTGTGCAACTGACGCTCGGAGGTGAGTCGTGGAAACTGAAGTAAACCGTCTCGCCGCAAATCCGGAAGAGGCGCGACGATTACAGTGGGGGACATGGGCAACTTCGGCTGCCCTCCTGCTCGTCCTGCTCCTCAACATGGTATTGGGCATTACGTGCGGAGCGGTTCACGTGCCGCTGCCGAGTATTGCTGCGTGGGTCGTGCACGTACATCCCCTTTCAGAGGATGAACGCGTCATTCTGATGGATATCCGGTTGCCACGCATTATCGCCGCCGCGATGGTGGGTGCCGCGTTGTCGGCTGCGGGGCTGTTGTTTCAAGGACTCTTCCGCAATCCACTTGCTGACCCTTATGTGATCGGCTCGTCGGGCGGAGCGGTTCTGGGAGCCACCGTGGGAATGGTCCTGCTGCCCCAGGTTACGTGGCTCGGGTTCAGCGCCATCGCGCTTCTTGCGTTTGCCGGATCGGTAGCGACCATCGCTGTTGTATACAGCCTGGCTCGGGTGGGCGGCACGACACAAGTGGTTACGCTGCTGCTCGCCGGCTTTGCGGTCAGCACCATGCTGAGTTACTCGTCCTATTTCGTTGAGGTGCTCGATCGCGACTACGGATTCGGATTACGCGTGTTGGCATCATGGTTGCATGGCTCCATCGGAGTGCCGCGTTGGAGCCAGCTTGGCGTGACAGGTCTGCTGCTCGTGCTGTCATTGCTCGCCTCTGCCGTGCTGGCGCGCCGTCTCAATACGCTCGCGCTCGGCGATGAGTACGCACAGCAACTGGGCGTTCATGTGGAGTCGGTGCGGATCGGCATCATTCTTGTGGGATCGCTGCTTGCGGCCGTGGCCGTATCGCTTGGCGGCTTGATCGGTTTCGTCGGACTCATTGTTCCTCACCTGGGACGACTGGTTGCAGGCCCCGATCATGTGCGTCTTTTGCCCATTACCGTCCTTACCGGCGCGTCCTTTCTTGTTCTGACAGATAATCTGGCCCGTACCATCATGGCGCCTTCGGAACTCCCGGTAGGCATCCTTATGGCGTTCATCGGCGGTCCGTTCTTTCTGTATTTGCTGCGGCGAACCAAGCGGAGCTACAGCGCATGAAGACTCTTCTCCATTTCGAGCACGTCTCATTCTCGTTCGGGCATAGGAGAGTGTTCGATTGCGCCGACCTGCACATCGAGAACAGAACATGTACGGCACTGATTGGCCCGAACGGCGGCGGAAAGACAACGCTGCTCCGGCTAGCGGCGGGACTCCTTCAGCCTTCCTCCGGGCGGGTCTTGTTTCACCGGGCTGATATTGCGGATCTATCGCGGCGGGATGTGGCGCGAAGGATTGCATTGGTGCCCCAGCAGCTCGACATTCCATTCATGTTCACCGTGCAGCAGATTGTGGAGCAGGGACGCACGCCCTACATCGGTGCGTGGGGAGGATTGAAAGCGCGGGATCGAAAGGCGGTGGAACGGGCGATCGAACTGACCAGTATCGGCTCGCTACGGCATCGCATTTACAACGAACTTAGCGGAGGCGAGCGCCAGCGCGTCAAAATCGCGCTTGGACTGGCGCAGGAGCCGGAACTGTTGCTGCTAGACGAGCCCACGCAGAACCTCGACTTCGGTCGACTGGTCGAATTGATGACGCTCCTGCGCATGCTTCACCAGGAAGACATCAGTATTCTGGCGGCCGTTCACGATCTCGCGCTCATTCCCCACACGTTCGCGTCCGTCGCCCTGATTTCCCCGGATGCGCCGTTGCTCATCGGCTCACCGCAAGAGGTGCTTCGGCCCAGCATTTTGGAGCGGGCGTTCCAATGTCCCGCACCGGCATTCGACTTCAATCCAGATGTTTACCCCAGGGGAGAATTCGCGTTATGACGATTTTGCAGCCCGCCGCCGCCGACCGCATTCGCGCGGTTGCGCAGTTCGTTGAGCCGCTCGAACCGGAAGACCTGGCACAAGCGACCGTGCATCTGAATAGGTTGACCAAGCCAATCGGCAGCCTCGGACAGCTTGAGTCCATCGCAGCCCAGGTGATCGCGATTCGTCGCGGCAAGCTGGAGGTTCCGCTGCGCAAAGCGGTGTACGTATTCGCAGCCGATCACGGCGTCGCTCATGCTGGGGTGAGCGCGTATCCACCGGAGGTGACGGCGCAGATGGTGCTGAACTTCATCAATGGTGGCGCCGCGATCAACGTGCTTGCCCGACAGCACGGGGCGGAGCTAACCGTGGTGGATGCCGGCGTCGATGCGGAATTCGCCGAGAGCGCTGGATTGCGCGCAATGAAGGTGCGGCGCGGAAGCCGGAACTTCCTGGAAGAACCGGCGATGACCGACCCAGAAATGAGCGCCGCACTTGCGATCGGGATTTCGCTTGCGGAGGAAGCACATAGGCGCGGTGTGCACCTCGTGGCCGCCGGAGAGATGGGCATAGGAAACACCACATCAGCAAGCGCCATCACCGCCATGCTTACGCAGCGCGATGCTGGCGAGGTGACAGGGAAGGGAGCCGGCCTGGACGATGCCGGGCGCAACCGAAAATTGAATGTGATTCGCCGAGCCCTGCGGAAGCACTTTCCCACTGGACAGAGTATGGATCCTCTCGAAGTGCTTTGCCGCGTAGGCGGGCTCGAAATCGCAGCCATGACTGGCTTCGTGCTTGCCGCCGCGAGTCATCGGCAGATCGTGGTCTGCGACGGATTCATCTCGACGGCTGCCGCTGCAATTTCATGTGCCCTTGCCCCGCATGTCAAGGAGTACCTTATTGCCGGCCATTATTCCGAAGAGCCGGGGCATCGCATTCTGCTACGGCACATCGGCATCGTGCCGCTGTTGCGATTGAATATGAGACTTGGGGAAGGCACAGGAGCTGTCCTGGCCATTCCGATCATCGAATCGGCGTTGCGGCTCTATTACGAGATGGCAACCTTCGCGTCTGCGGGCGTGAGTGGAGCGAGCGCATGATCGGGCCGCTCGAAGACATGGCCCTCGCGATGCAATTCATGACCCGCGTGCCAATCCGATTCAAAAGCCTCGACGCGGCGCGGCTGAATCGGGCGTCGGCCTGGTTTCCCATGGTTGGACTGTTCGTCGGCGGGTTGGGAGCGATTTGCTACAGAGCCGTTGTCTCCCATCTGGGAAGATCGCTGACGGCGCTCGTCGTGGTGCTGGTGATGATCGTCGTTACCGGCGGTCTGCATGAGGACGGGCTGGCAGATTGCGCCGATGCGTTCGGCGGCGGGTGGACCCGTGAAGACCGGCTGCGCATTCTCAAAGACAGCCGTATCGGAAGCTTTGGAGCAATTGCGCTGGTGTTGTCGCTCGGTGCTCGTGTCCTGCTCCTGGCTACGCTGCCTGCCGGTAGGGTGCTGAGCTATCTGGTCTCAGCGCAGGTTTTGGCACGATGGACGCCACTGCCGCTGGGCGCCGTACTCCAGCCGGCGCGAGGGCCGGAGGGCCAGGGTGGACGTATCGCCGGCAGAACGTCCTGGTTTGCTTTCGTGCTCGGCAGCGTACTTGCGCTGGCTCCCGTCTGCTGCTTGCTGCGGCTTTCCGCGTGGCAACCAGTGCTCGCTACGTTGGCCATCACGGTCGTGAGCGGTATGTATTACCAGCGGCGCATCGGAGGAGTCACGGGCGATTGCATGGGCGCCACGATTCAGCTCTCCGAGATTGCCGTTTACCTGTGCGGAGCGTGGATGCGATGAGAGACCGCGTTCTGATTCGTCACGGCGAGACTTCGATGGCCGGCCTATTCTGCGGTCACTCCGATCCGCCTCTCAATGATGCCGGCCGCCAGCAGATCATGCTTGCCGCAACCATGCTCGGCCAACGCCCGGATGTGATTTATGCGAGCGATCTGAAGCGGGCGCGTCAATCAGCCGAACTGATCGCATCGCACTTCGGACTTGCGGTGCATGTCCGGCCGGGCTTGCGCGAAGTCGATTTCGGCGCATGGGAGGGCCTTTCCTGGACGCAGATCGAAGAGCAGTTTCCCGCGGAGGCTCAAGCGTGGACGGAGCGATACCCAGAGGGCAAGATTCCCGCGGGTGAACCCTACGAAACCTTTCGGGAGCGCGTTCGGCGGGAGATGAGGTTCCTGCTTGCAGAAGCCGAAGTGCAATCGCTGGTCGCCATTACACATGGCGGCTTTATTCGAACAGCCCTGACGGAGCTGTATTCACTTCCGCATGCCGAAGCGCATCGCTGCTCAGCACAGTACGCATCCATCGTCCCGATTCCGCCGGTGCGAGCTTGGGGGCAGCATGAGAAGTGAAAATCGGATCGTCGAACTCGCCGCCTGGGGCTTCGATGAAAGCCAGGATCGGGACCAGGTCGTAGAGGCAGACGATCTCGCCCGTGTGCGGGGACGTGCCGCAAACCTGATTGAGTTGCAGCCGGAGTGGGATTCCATTTCGCCCGTTCTTGACGACGCAACCGAGCATCTGAAAGATCGGCTTTCGACCTGCGCGACACGCAACGATGTTCGGATGGAATTTGAAGGGCTTGAATGGAGGTTGGCGGTCATCGACCTACGCCGACTGCTATGCTTCCAGCGCAGGCTGGTGCTTCCGGGAAAAGATACGGAGCCCGAGAGCCATCAAGAGTTCGACTGGCAGCGACGCCTGGAGCTTGCGTTTCCACCAACACGGGTTTCCAAATACACGCAGCGCTTAAACCCGACGGAGTTGACGCTGCAAACGGACAACCCGGATTTCCGCGTCTGGCTGAAATCCATCTCGAAGGATGCGGAATCGTTCGAAGTGGCTGTTTGCCATGGCAGCCCTTTCATGGAAGTGGCCCACTACCGAGGCCGTTGGTTCCTGCGCGACGGCTATCACCGGGCGTATCGTCTGCTCCGTGCGTGTGTGTTCGCGGTTCCTGCTGTGGTTGTTCACGCGAAGTCTCTCGTCGAATTGGGCGCGGTAGAGCCCTGGTTCTTCCCGGAGGATATTCTCCTGGGCCGGCGTCCTCCGGCTGTATCGGACTTTATGTCAGATGATCTCGTTCTCCGCTGGCGCCGTCCCGTGCGCCGAAAAGTGATTCGCATTGCAATTACCGAGCATTTTGAAACGATGGACTCCGAAGAGGAGAAAGGAGCAGAACGTGAGCATTGCAACCAAGCGAGGTGATTCCGGACAGACGAGCCTTGCCGGAGGAGTGCGGGTCTCCAAGTCCGACCTGAGGGTCGAGACCTACGGCACGGTCGACGAGCTCAACACCGTGCTGGGCTTCGCGCGCAGCATCTGTCAGAACAGCCAGATCAAAGAATGGACAGAGGACATTCAGCGCACCCTTTTCCGGCTGGGCTCGAATCTCGCAACGCCGCCTGGTGGCAAGAAGCAACCACCGAAGATCGGCAGCGATGACGTTGAGCACCTCACGGAGCTGGTGCACAAGATCGAAGCCAGAGAAGGGCTGGTTTCGGATTGGTCTTTGCCGGGAGCCCATCCGGAAGCGGCTGCCTATGAGATGGCTCGCACGACGTGCCGCCGTGCCGAGCGGACCGTGGTTCGATTCACCGAATCCGGCGGCGAGGTCGACCCCCATGTCCTTGCCTACCTGAATCGCCTGTCAGATTTGATCTGGCTCTTTGGGCGCCTGCTCGAGGTCGAAGCGGGCGTGGATTCGCGTCTACGCGATGCCGAGCATCCCGGGGCGCGCTGGTCGAGGGCATGGTGATGGCGTCCTATTCCAGCGAAGAACGCGCGGGAGTGTATCGCGCCATCCGCGAGCGGCGCGACGTCCGCTCCGGATTCTCTCCCGATGCACTGCCGCAGGAGCTTTTGCTTCGCCTGCTGGCGTCGGCCCATCAGGCCCCGTCCGTCGGTCTTATGCAGCCCTGGCGCTTCGTCGTCATCCAATCGCGCGCAATCCGAGAGAAGGTCTTTGATATTTTCCAGGACGCGAGTTCCCAGGAGCACAAGACCTATGCCGGCGAGAGGGCTGAACTTTACTCGCGGCTGACCTTGCAGGGAATTCTCACTGCGCCGCTCAACCTCTGCGTGGTGTGCGATGACGAGAGCTCGCAAGGACACTCTCTCGGACGGCATACCATGCCGGAGACAGCTCTGTACTCGGCGGTCTGCGCAATCCAGAATCTTTGGCTTGCCGCGCGTGCTGAAGGCGTCGGTCTCGGGTGGGTCAGCATTCTGGACACCGAACGTGTGAAGAGTGTGCTCAATGTTCCGCCTGCGATGAAGTTCGTCGGATATTTCTGCATGGGATTTGTCGAAAGCTTTGCCGCGGAACCGGAGCTTGAACGCGTCGGGTGGGAACGCCGTTTGCGCCTGGAAGACGTGCTTCGCTCGGAGACCTTCGATCAACCCTGGGGAGCCCTTCAACCATGACGAAGACGCCCGCCCTGATGGTGCTCGGAACCGGCTCGCATGTCGGAAAGTCGCTGATAGTCGCGGCCCTGTGTCGCATCTTTTCTTCCGCCGGGCTTCGGGTGTCGCCGTTCAAGGCGCAGAACATGTCATTGAATTCCGCGGCAACTACCGAGGGCCTGGAGATCGGGCGTGCTCAAGCGTTTCAGGCCGAGGCCGCTGGCATACCTGCGTCCGTTCACATGAACCCTGTCCTATTGAAACCCTCCAGCGACATGGCATCGCAGGTCATTGTGAGAGGCAAGATCTTCGCGCAGTTCTCCGCTGAAGACTATTTTTGCCGGCGTAACGAGGAGCTTGTGCCCATCGTTCGCGAAAGCTATGAAATTCTTGCCGCGCAAAACGAACTCATCATCCTGGAGGGAGCCGGCTCTCCCGCCGAAATCAATCTCAAGGACCGCGATATTGTGAACCTGCGCATGGCCCGGGTAGCAGGCGCGCGCTGCATTCTGGTGGGTGATATCGATCGCGGCGGCGTATTTGCTTCGTTGTTCGGCACTCTCGCACTCCTTGAGCCTTCTGAGCGCGATTTGATCGACGGCTTCATCATCAACAAGTTCCGGGGAGACATTCGACTTCTATCGGACGGCATCCGCGGTCTGGAAGAACGCGTAGGAAAGCCCTGCCTGGGTGTCGTCCCCTACATCGAAAACCTGCGCCTGGACGAAGAGGACAGCGTATCGATTGAGCGTACCGCAAGCGTGCCCTGGCGACCGGAGAATTCTCCAAACCGGCTTCTTCGTGTGGCCATCATCCGTTTCCCCTCCATCTCCAACTTCACGGACTTCGATCCGCTGATTGCGGAGCCTTCCATTGACGTGCGATTGTGTCGCACTGCAGCAGAATCGGATGGGGCAGATCTCATCATCCTGCCGGGCTCGAAACAAACGGTAGACGACCTCCGCTGGATGCATGAGGCAGGCATCAGTGAAGTGGTGCGGAAGCAAGCGGAGCGCGGGCTCATCGTAGGAATCTGCGGCGGTATGCAGATGCTTGGCACTGCGATCGACGATCCATACGGCGTAGAAGGAGGAGGAACACAAGCCGCCCTCGGACTGCTATCGATTCGAACACGGATGAGCCGCGAAAAGACCACACAGGAAGTCACAGGCGAACTGATCATTCCGAAACTCTTCGGCGAGCCGCTGTCGTCTTCCACGGTGCGAGGGTATGAAATCCACGTTGGACAGACGGAGTACCTGGAAACCTCGTCTCCATTTGCTCGAATCCGCCGGTCCGGAGACGCGGAAGAATTCGCCTTCGACGGGTGTACGAGCCGGAACGGTCGTGTCCTTGGCACCTACTTGCACGGGATCTTCCATGAAGACGCGTTCCGGCATGAGTTCCTATGCGCGGCAAGAAAGGCATGCGGGCTTGCACCCGCGGACTCGGTCCTCAATTGGAAACAGCTTCGGGAAAACGAATTCGAGCGGCTCGCCGGGACTGTTGCCGGCGCAGTTGACCCGCAACGCCTGCTCGGCCTGGTTAGCTTGGTATGGCCGTCTGTGCCGGCTCAGGAGGGCACATGCGCGTCGAGACGCTGACGGCCTCGTATCTCTTGGACTGGATTCTGGGCGATCCAGAATCTCCCCCTCATCCGGTGCGGTTCATCGGCAACGCTATTGCAACCGGCGAGCGGGTTCTGCGCCGCCCTGGATCCGGACCTGCTGTCGAGCTTATCGGTGGCTTGGTGCTGACTGGCGGAGTGGTGGCAGGCTCCGCCTTCGCCGTATCGAAACTGCTTAGCGTGTTGCATCGGCGCTGTTCTTCAGGTGGGCGCGCCGTTGAAATCTGGCTGGGAGCAAGCTGCCTTGCCACACGAAACCTGCTGGACGAAGCTAGCTCCGTAGTCCAGGCGCTGGAGAATTCAGATTTTGAGCGAGCGCGCCTGCGGCTTTCACGCATCGTTGGGCGCGACACGGCTGGCCTTGATGCGAGCGAAATTGCGCGCGCTGTCATCGAGACGCTCGCCGAAAGCCTCTGCGATGGAGTGATTGCGCCATTGACGTACATGGTGATCGGAGGCGTTCCGTTGGCGATGGCGTACAAGGCTATCAATACGCTCGATTCGATGATCGGACATCGAGACAAAGACTATGAGTGGTTTGGCAAGGCGGCCGCACGGCTCGATGATGCAGCGAACTTTCTTCCGGCACGCATTGCGGCGTTGCTGGTGTGTGGCGCCTGCGCGATTCTTGAGTCCGGCAATACCGGCAGCGCCTGGAGAACCTGGCGGCTGGACGGTCTGAAGCATGCAAGCCCGAATGCAGGGCAAACCGAGAGCGCCATGGCCGGCGCGTTGCGGGTTCAATTAGGGGGCGTAAACATGTATCACGGCGAGCGCGTCGAGACGCCGTTGCTCGGGTCCGGGTTTTCCAGCCCGGACGTACATCATGCACGGAGGGCCCTGCGGATCACTGCGCTGGCTTCGGTTCTCGGCTTTGCTGTCGGCTTTCTTGTGCTCAGTGGGGGGCGAAGTGGGTGAATCATTTGTCGCACGTGCTCTTCCGGCGCATGGCGGCCAGCTGAACGCGATCTCGGAGGCTTTCTCGGTGCCCATAGATCGGCTGCTGGATTTCAGCGCCAGCATCTATCCCGACGGACCTTCGCCGAGAGTCATCGAAGCTGTTTCGGATGCGCTTCGCAGTCCGCGGCAACTGCGCCAGTACCCCGATCTCAAATCGAGCGATCTGCGAGCAAATCTTGCGAGATATACGACGGCTCCCGCAGACAACATCCTGGTGGCGAATGGTGGTGTCCCTCTGATGTCGGCAACCTTACGAGCTATTCGGACGCGAAAGTGCCTGCTGCCTGTCCCGGCATTCGGAGAGTACCGTCGCATTCTTGAGCGAGAGAAAAGCGAAATCCGCACATATCCTCTCGTTCCGTCGGCGAACTTCCGGCCTGACCTCCATCAACTGATCGGCTCTTGCGTCGAGTATGGTTGCGACACCCTGATCCTGAACAATCCCCACAACCCTTCAGGCGTAACCGTTGATGCGAGTGAGATCCGATGGATGATCACGCACGCCGATCGACACGGCATCCGCGTTCTGCTGGACGAGGCCTTCATCGACTTCGTCCCCGAGGAGAGCGTCTCTGCCGACGTCCCTCAATCCGGAAACCTGATCGTCTTCCGGTCCGTCAGCAAGTTCTTCGCTATGGCTGGACTGCGTGTCGCTTACGTCATTGCGCCTCAGCACCGGGTGCCCGCCATCGCCAGCTTGCTCGATCCTTGGTCAGTTTCCACCCTCGCATCTCAGGCGGCGGGCGCGGCGGTTAAGGACCTGAGATACATCTCGAACACGATTCGTCGCAATTCCGAAGAGCGCGAACAGTTGACTCGCGCATTGACCGGGATCGGCCTGACCGTGTTTCCGGCTTGCGCCAACTTCCTGATGCTCCGATTTTCCATCGAACACGCAAGTGAAAACGTGTGGGAGCAGCTCATCCTCGATCACGGGATCGTCTTGCGGAACTGTGAAACCTTCGAAGGGCTTGATGGCCGCTATATGCGCGCCGCGGTGCGCGGGAGGGATGACAATCAGCGTCTGGTCCATGCCCTCGCGTCCGTGCTGAACCGAAGCGTTCCAAATCTAAGGATAAACTCTTGAATCTAACATTCGCGGACAAATCCAGATCGTTCCCCTCGCGCATCGTTTGCCTGTCGGACGAAGCAAGCGAACTGCTTTACCTGTTTGGCGAGCAGGACCGGATCGTTGGCGTATCGGGATTCTCGACGCGCCCGCCCGAGGTGAGATCCAAGCCGAAGGTGTCCACATTTCGCGAGGCAAATTTCGAAGCCATCGAGAAGCTTGATCCCGATCTCATCATTACTTACTCCGATGTGCAGGCAGAGATCACCAAGGAAGCAATCCATCGGGGGCTTCCGGTGCTGAACTTCAATCAGCGTAGTGTCACGGAAATCTTTGAGTTCATCACCCTGATTGCGCGACTCGTGAATCAGCAGGAGAAAGGAAACGAACTGATCGCGTCCTACGAGGCAGAGTTGCAGGCCATCGCCAACTCAGCTGCTGACTTCGCGCGCAGGCCGCGTGTCTTCTTCGAGGAATGGAACGATCCGCTTATCAGCGGCATTCAATGGGTCGAAGAGCTGATCGAGATTGCGGGCGGCGAAACCATCTTTCCGGAATTCCGCCTCTGTCGTAAGGCAAAGGAACGGGTCGCATCCCCGGAACAGATCATCGAGCGCAATCCGGACGTGATCATTGCCTCGTGGTGCGGCATGAAGGTGAACAAGGAGGCGATCTGTTCCCGTCCCGGCTGGGAACGCATTGCAGCGCTTCGTCAGGGGCATGTGTATGAGATCAGGTCCTCATATATCCTTCAGCCCGGCCCGGCCTGCCTGTCCGACGGTGTTCGGGAGCTGCATCGAATCTTGGCGCAGGTTGCAGGCTGAGAAGCACGCGGAACTTTTCCATATGTGTTTTGCTGATTTGCATTCGGTTCGCGAAGCGTGTTTAACTTACGACAGTGAACCAGGGGTGCTCTACACAGGTAGGGCTGAGAAATACCCTTTGAACCCGATCCGGATAATACCGGCGTGGGAAGGTTTCAGGCAGCGCACGTTCCTCGGGGTGCGATGTGCATGACCTCCTGATTCACGAATGAACAGGAGGATCATATGCGGGAGACCGCCACAACATTTGCTACGCTGCGCCTGCCCAATTCCTTTCCAGCTTCGAAGAAGAAATACATTCACGGTAGCCGGCCCGATCTGCGTGTTCCCTATCGGGAAATCGCTCTCTCGCCAACTCACCACTCGCGCGGCACTGAAGATAACCCGCCTCTTACGGTGTACGACTGCTCAGGCCCATTCAGCGATCCCGACTGCATCATCGATCTAGCGCATGGCTTGCCGAAGCTGCGCCGCGAGTGGATTGGTGCGCGCGATGACAGTGAGACTCTGAACGGGCCGAGTTCCGAGTACGGACGGCAGCGCTCCAACGATCTTCTTACCCGCGAACTGCGTTTTCCCAATCCGCCCCGACCGCGCCGCGCATTGCCAGGAAAGAACGTGACGCAGATGCACTATGCGCGCAAGGGTATCGTGACTCCCGAGATGGAGTTCATTGCCCTCCGCGAGTCGATGAAGCTCAAGGAATTGCAGGTCGACCCGGCGTATGCGGTGCTTCTGCGAGCGCATCCGGGCAGGGATTTTGGAGCAAAACTTGCGAAAGATATCACCCCCGAGTTTGTGCGCGACGAAGTGGCTGCGGGAAGGGCCATCATTCCCGCCAACATCAATCATGTCGAGTTGGAACCCATGATCATCGGCCGCAATTTCAAGGTGAAGATCAACGGGAACATCGGCAACTCGGCAGTGGCCTCATCGCTTGCCGAAGAGGTCGACAAAATGGTGTGGGGAATCCATTGGGGCGCCGATACCATCATGGATCTCTCCACCGGAAACCATATCCATGAGACGCGCGAGTGGATTCTGCGCAACGCACCCGTCCCCATCGGAACCGTTCCCATTTACCAGGCGCTTGAAAAGGTCGGCGGCCACGCAGAAGAACTGACCTGGGAACTCGTTCGCGACACGCTCATCGAGCAGGCGGAACAAGGCGTGGATTACTTCACGCTGCACACCGGGGTTCGACTGCAGTGGATTCCATTGACTGCTCGCCGCCTCACCGGCATCGTTTCCCGCGGTGGCTCGATCATGGCGAAGTGGTGCCTGGCCCACCACGAGGAAAACTTCCTCTACACGCACTTCGATGAAGTCTGCGAAATCATGAAGGCCTACGATGTTTCATTCAGCCTGGGCGATGGGCTGCGCCCCGGCTCGGTCTACGACGCGAATGACGAGGCTCAGTTCGCAGAGCTGCGGACTCTGGGCGAACTCACTGCAAAGGCGTGGCAACACGATGTGCAGGTAATGATCGAAGGCCCCGGCCATGTTCCGATGCAGTTGATTGAGAAGAATATGACGGAGGAACTCAAGCACTGCATGGAGGCCCCGTTCTACACGCTCGGGCCGTTGGTAACCGACATCGCTCCGGGCTACGACCACATCACCAGCGCCATCGGCGCGGCACAGATCGGCTGGTATGGCACCGCCATGCTCTGCTACGTCACCCCCAAGGAGCACCTCGGCCTTCCCAACAAGGAGGATGTGCGCACTGGAATTGTGACCTACAAGATCGCAGCTCATGCTGCCGACCTGGCAAAAGGCTGGCCGGGCGCGCAGTTGCGTGACAACGCATTGTCGAAAGCCCGCTTTGAATTCCGCTGGGAAGATCAATTCAACCTCAGTCTCGACCCCGAGCGTGCACGCGAATATCACGACGCCACACTTCCCCATGAAGCAGCGAAAACTGCGCACTTTTGCTCGATGTGCGGGCCCAAATTTTGCTCAATGAAGATTACGCAGGAAATTCGCGACACCTACGGCCAGGATGTAAGCGAAGCAATGGCCGAAAAGGCGCGCGAATTCCGTGAATCGAAGGGAGAAGTGTACCGATGATGAAGCCAGATATTGCCATTGTGGGGGGTGGGCTGCTGGGCCGGTTACTGGCTTGGCGCGCCGTCCTGAGCGGATTGCGCGTTGTGCTGTTCGATGCCAATGATCGCCTTGGAAATGAAGCCACTGCGTGGGTCGCCGGAGGCATGGTGACTCCGCAGGCCGAAGCGGTGGATGCCGAACCGGAGTTGGTCGCCATGGGGCGGCGCAGTCTGCAACTCTGGCCTGGATGGCTACGGCAGCTGCCAAGCCCCGTTCATTACAGTGACAGCGGAACACTCCTGGTGTGGCAGCGTACGGATGCTGCGGAGGCACGGCGTTTTGAGACCGTACTGAGGACGCGCGATCCGCATGCTCGGTACGAGCATCTCAATGCCGAGCAACTGGCAGGAAAAGAACCTGCGCTCGGAACCCGATTCCGCGAAGGCCTTTATCTGCCAGGGGAAGCTCACATCGACAACCGCCAGCTTTTGCCTGCACTGGCGGATGCATTGGAAGCGCTGGGCGTGGAATGCCACTGGAACCGACGTGTTGAAGACTCGGAACGCCCCGAAGCATCGCTGGTGATTGACTGCCGCGGAAAAAACGCCAAGAGCCGCTGGAAGGAACTGCGCGGCGTTCGCGGGGAACTCGTTCGGCTCCATGCACCCGATGTCGAGCTGCGCCACATGATCCGTCTGCTTCATCCGCGTTATCAGCTGTATCTGATCTCGCGGCCCGGAGGCAACGTTGTGGTTGGAGCGACCTCCATCGAAACGGACGATTGCTCCCCCGTTTCGGTGCGCGGTGCGCTTGAGTTGCTGTCAGCCGCTTACGCCGTTCTGCCCGAGCTTGCCGAGGCAAGAATCCTTGAACTGGATTGCGATTGCCGGCCTGCGCTTCCTGATAATCGTCCGGGCGTGCGATACAGCCCCAATGCGCGGCTTCTTGAAGTGAACGGCCTTTACCGGCATGGATTTTTGCTCTCGCCCGCTGTTGTCGAAGAGGTCCTGACTATCCTGCCTGAACTGCTCCGGAGCCCTGCTTCTGGCTTGAGCGAGTCTCCGCGGTGGCCCTTGCTCGGCGCGCGGGCGGAGGTGCTCGCGTGCCGGTGATCGTGAATGGAAACCCGGTTGCGTTGCCGCATCCGCCAACTCTGGAATACTTGTTGGCTTCATTGGCGCCACAGAAGCCGTTTGCTGTGGCGCGTAACGAGGAGTTTGTTCCTGGCTCGGGGTTTGCGCAATGTGAATTAACCGACGGAGACCGAATCGAAATCGTTCATCCGTCCACAGGAGGTTAGAACGTGCAGGATGCATTGAAACTCTACGATCGAAGCTATGAGAGCCGAATTCTGCTTGGTACTGCGCGCTACGAATCTCCTTTGCAGTTGAAGGAAGCCATCGAGGCCTCGGACCCGGCATTGCTGACCGTGGCGCTTCGTAAGCAGATGCAGGGAGGCTCGCATGCCGGGCAAGCCTTTTGGGACATTGTGCGTTCAACAGGCCGGCCGTTGCTGCCGAATACCGCTGGGTGCGGCACTGTAAGGGAAGCCGTGAACACAGCGTGCATGGCGCGTGAAGTCTTTCAGACGGACCTGATCAAGCTGGAAGTGATTGGCGATGAAGTGAACCTTCAGCCCGACCCATTCGGGCTGGTCGAGGCCACAGTCGATTTGATTCGCCGCGGGTTTCGCGTCTTGCCGTACTGTACCGAGGATCTGGTGTTGTGCCGCCGTTTGCTCGATGCCGGGTGCGAAGTGCTGATGCCCTGGGCCGCGCCAATCGGTACCGGACAGGGACCCAGAAATCCGAGAGCCCTTCGCGAACTGCGCGAGCGCATCCCGAATATTCCGCTGATTGTGGACGCCGGCTTAGGGTTGCCTTCCCATGCCTGCCAGGTGATGGAGTGGGGATTCGACGGAGTTCTTGTGAACACGGCTGTTTCCCGTGCGATCCATCCCGTTCAAATGGCAAAGGCGTTTGCGGGAGCGGTGCAGATGGGCCGGTTGGCGTATTTAGCGGGTCCAATGCCGGTACAGGATCTGGCTGTTCCAAGCACGCCCGACATCGGAATCCCTTTCTGGGTCGAAGCTGACCGGTTTGCCTCGCAGGAGACGCGATGAGCGTGCGCGTCTGGATAGACGACCGCGCCGCGGATGAACTGGAGACGTATCATGCCGTACTTGCAGATCTCGGTGCGATATCCGATGAGTCGGATCGCAGCATTGGCGTCTTCACGCACTCGCCGGAATGCCTGCCCGATGCTGATTCTGTCTGGATCTCTCCGCATGATACTGCCGCAGGAGATCCTTGGCTCACAGCGGGAGGAGTAATCATTGAATCAAAGATCACGGACGGAAGCTACGCCGAAGACTGGTTGCGGCGGCGCGGGAGTACCGTAAGGGTCCGTAGCCGCTCCGGCAGCGATCTCGACCCAGCCGTGTTTGCCGCGTTTCTGGCGCATGATTTTCCTCCTCTGGATGCGCTGATGCTGGCGCGGGCGTATCGCGGAAGAGGATGGCCGGACGACCTCAGCGATTATCCAGTTCCGGTCGACGCGCCCAAATGCAAAGCATCATTCCCCGAGTTTCCGCGCAATGCCGGCCTGTACGCAGTCGTGCCAACGGCTGAGTGGGTCCGGAGGTTGGCTGATTTGAACGTACCGGTGGTGCAACTTCGCGATAAGCTGCAAGACCCGGATGCGGCCGCACGAGGCATTGCTGTCGCGGTGCGCGCGGTTGAGGGGAAGGCGACGAAGCTCTTCATCAATGACCATTGGAAGCTAGCCATCGAGCACGGCGCCTACGGGGTGCACCTCGGCCAGGAGGACATCGAGACTGCGGACCTCAACGCCATCGGCAATGCGGGCCTCAGACTCGGCACCTCAACGCATGGCTACTATGAGATGCTTCGCGCACACGCCTGTCGGCCCAGCTATATGGCACTGGGCGCCGTCTATCCCACTGCAACCAAGCGGATGCCGACATGCCCACAGGGCCTCCGTCGTCTCAAGCACTACGTGAGGCTGATGTCTCCGCATTATCCTTTGGTCGCGATTGGGGGCATCGACCGTTCGCGCCTGGAGGACGTGTGGGCAACGGGTGTCGATGGCGCGGCCGTTCTTCGCGCGATTGTGGACGCTGCGGATTATCGCGCCGCCGCAACCGAACTTCTCGCGCAGACGCCCGAAGCGTGCTTGGCGGGGAGACCAGCATGAGCGAAACACTCGAACTCGCCCGGGTGCTCGCGATCGGCGGGTCCGATCCGAGCGGCGGGGCGGGCATCCAGGCCGATATCAAGACCGGGGCGGCCATGGGCGTGGATGTGTGCACCGTCATCACTGCTGTTACGGCGCAGAATAGCCTGGGTGTCCAGGCCGTGGATCCCGTCCCTTTAGAGATGGTGTACGCGCAACTGTCGAGTGTCTGTTCTGATATCTCAATCCAGGCTGTGAAGATTGGAATGTTGTTTGACGATGCGCGACTCGAAGCTGTCGCCGATGCGATTCAGGCCTATAGCCTGAGAAATGTCGTGTGCGATCCAGTGCTAGCGTCCACAAGCGGAACCGACTTGCTTAGTACGGCCGGTGTCAAGAGACTTGCCTCCATGCTGCCCCTGTTTTCTTTGCTGACGCCCAACGTCAGAGAAGCTGCAGTACTAAGCGGAAGAGAAGTTCGGAACTCGTCCGAATTGCTTGATGCCGGCCGCGCTTTGCTCAAATTAGGCGCCCGCGCAGTACTCCTAAAGGGAGGCCATCTTGAAGGCGCGGATTCCACCGACTCTCTTCTCCAACGAAGTAGTCCAGAAGTCATCCGCTTTACTGAAGTGCGCGTCGCAACAAAGAACGATCACGGCACCGGGTGTGTGCTCTCGAGTGGCATTGCCTCAGGCCTTGCCGTTGGGTTCGCATTGCCGGAAGCAATCGCTTCAGCGCGCACTTTTCTACAAAGGTCGATTGAACACTCCGTTCATCTTCACGGAGTGGCAGGCAGAGGGGGAATGAATCTGGTCCACGTCGGCGCCTCTAAACTTTAATCGTCGAGGATGGCAGCCGAGGTAGGGCACTCTAGTACACGGTTATATTGTGGGTTTCCCTTTTCCTTCTGCGCCATAAGTCTAGGAAGCCTGTTTTTTCAAATATTTAACTCTCAATGACTGGTGGCTGAGCTCAGCCTGGACAAGCAGATTCTTCAGGACATCGCGCGGGGAAACTTCTAAGCCCGGAGCGGCGCCGAACCGCTGTGCAACATGCAAGACAACAAGGGGCGAGTGAGCGTCATGCGTGCCAACTGGTTCACCAACCACGCGGCACGCAGCGCTACCAGCCTACACTGCGGAACGACGAAGACGCGCTGACCCGGGCTATCATCGCACTGGCCACTCAATATGGCCGGTATGGTGCGCTACACTAACAATCTCGCTGGTACAAAGTACGCGTTCGGGCAACCACATTCTTTCCGTCTGGTTTCCTCTGTGCTGAAGTAGAAGGATGAACGCAAGCGGAGTGGTTGCAGTGAAGCGTAGGTTGAACCGGGCAGAGGCAGGGCGCCTGGTT
>JAKBHH010000069.1 GCA_021836865.1 Acidobacteriota bacterium | reverse complement strand
GCAACAGGATTCTTTCTATCCTTCATGCGGCCGGTCTCGATTTGCCGTTGTGCAACCGGATCATCTCCTTTGCATGCAGTCAGCTAGAAGATTGCTGCGATCCTCTCGCGCGTCCTGGATTCTTATCTGCCGATGCGCCCGGTTGTGTGTGCCGTGTATCACTGCCATGTGTGGCGGGATGCGATCACCATGACTGATGTGCGCTCGGCGTCGACCGCTCACGGTCTACGGATGCGCTGCCTGAGCCAGGCGGGAAGCTCATGGGCAGGCAGAGAGCGTAGGGGAGGTGCGCGATGACGCCCAGGTATTCCTCCCGTTGGCCCTCCGGATCGGCCTCCACCCTGATCCCCGATTCACCGCAAGCCGCATCCACGGCATCAGTTGCCGAACCCGCCTTCGTCGCTTCACCTGTCGCCGCCGCCGCTCGGCGCTCCAACGGCGACGAACGCTTTGTGACGGAGGCCCGCTTTTATCACAAGCTGTCCAACGGCAGGGTCCACTGCACGCTCTGCCCGCGGGAGTGTAACCCGGGCGACGGTGTGCGCGGATACTGCGGCGTACGGGAAAACCGTGGCGGCGTGCTGTATACCCTGGTGCATTCGCGCGTCTGCGCGGCGCATATTGATCCCGTTGAAAAGAAGCCGCTGTTCCACTATCTGCCTGGCACGGGTGCGTTTTCCGTGGCCACAGCTGGTTGCAATGTGAACTGCAAGTTCTGTCAGAACTGGGAGCTTTCGCAGGCCGCCCCGGAGGACGCGCCGGCTGAATTTATGCCGCCGGAAAAAGTGCTCAACCTTGCGCTGCAATATCATTGCCCGACCATTGCCTTCACATATACCGAACCGATTATCGCCAGTGAATTCGTCGTCGACACCGCGGAACTGGCACATCGCAACGGCCTCCGCACCATCGCGATCTCCAATGGATACATTCACAAGGATGCGCTTGAGGCCGTGTACGGGCGCATGGATGCAGTCAAGATCGATCTCAAGGCATTTTCCGAGTCCTACTACCGAAAGACTGTGGCGGGCGAACTCAAGCCCGTGCTGGAGACGCTGGTAGCCCTGGCCAAACTCGGCAAGTGGACGGAGATTGTCTATCTCCTTGTGCCTGCGCTCAATGACGGGGACGAGGAGCTGACTGCATTGGCACGATGGATCAAGGAAAACCTTGGAGCCGATGTGCCATTGCACTTCTCGCAGTTTCATCCCGACTACAAGATGCTGGACGTTGCTGTTACGCCTGTTCCGTCGCTAGAGCGCGCAAAGCAGATATCCGATGCCGTGGGCCTGCATTTTGTGTACATCGGCAATGTACCCGGCCATCCCGCGCAGAATACCTGCTGCCCGCAGTGCGGGAGTATGCTGGTCGAGCGCACAGGATTTGAGATCCAAAAGATGCTGATCCGTGACGGGGCATGTCCATTCTGTGCTCATGCAATTCCCGGCATATGGTGTGCAACGACTTAGGACTGGACCGGCGTATGAGCCCTGCATTGCGATGGGGAACGATTATGATGGCGGCATTGTTCATGAGGCCGGCAGGCGGCGGCGCGCGAGACAAGCCTCACGCCGCGGAACAGATGGTGCGCAAGCCAGGCGTGGCAGGCAGCTTCTATCCGGCGGATCCAGCGTCCCTTGCAAATTTGATTGACGACATGATCGCCAAGGCTGCACCACCGCCTGTCACCGGGGAGATCCTTGCAGCGGTCGCGCCTCATGCGGGATATGAGTACTCCGGGCCGGTGGCGGCGTATACCTATGCCGCGCTGAAGGGGCACACCTACTCGCGCGTGGTGGTGATTGCGCCTTCGCACTTTGAGGCGTTTGATTTCACCTCCGTCTACGACGGCGACGCATATGAAACGCCGCTGGGTGCGATTCCGGTGGACAAGGACTTTGCCGCGAGACTGGCCAGGATGGACGCGTCAATTCGCCTCTCCGGTCGCGGACACATGCCAACCGCGCAAGGCGCGGAACACGCCATCGAGGTGCAGTTGCCCTGGCTTCAGCGCGTGCTGGGCCACTTTACCCTGGTGCCGATCGTCATGGGCGATCAGAGTTATGAAAGCAGCCGTGCCCTGGGGGTTGCGCTCGCCAGCTTGATTCATCGGGAGGACGCCGGATCGCATCATGCAGAGGCAGGCGCAACGCTGATCCTGGCCAGCTCCGATCTCTCCCACTATCACACCTACAACGATGCAGAAACGATGGACCGCAAGACGCTGCATGCCCTTGCGTCGTGGGACTACTTCACCATGTCGCGCAACTTTGAGTCGCGCGTGTGGGAGGCCTGTGGAGGTGCGCCGATTGTGGCCGCAATGGTCGCGTCTGAGCGCCTCGGAGCCAATCAGGCGCAGGTGCTCCGATATGCAAACTCCGGCGATGTCACGGGTGACCGCTCGCGCGTCGTGGGCTACAGCGCGGATCTCTTCGTGAAGGTGCCCGGCGAGGCAAAGGTTGAGCACGCATTCGCCCTGAGCGATGCGGAGAAAGATGTCCTGCTGGCGCTCGCACGCAAGTCAGTTGAACACGCCGTCCGTGAGCGAGCCCTCTATGAGCCTGTGCTCGTTGCGGACCAGGCGTTGAATCAGGATCGCGGCGTCTTTGTGACCGTGAAGGAAGCAGGGAATTTGCGCGGCTGCATTGGATATACCGCGGCGACAAAGCCACTTTACCTGACGGTGCGAGATACGGCCACGCTCGCTGCAATGCGCGATCCAAGATTTGCTCCGGTAACGGCGCAGGAGCTACCCCAGTTGCAGTACGAGGTATCAGTTTTGTCGCCTCTGCGGCATGTCATGAACGTGCATGAAATTCAGGTAGGGCGGGATGGCTTGCTGATGAAAAATGGTGCCAACGAGGGACTGCTCCTGCCGCAGGTTCCTGTGGAGCAACACTGGAGCCGCACGCAGTTTCTGGAAGAGACCTGCATGAAAGCCGGGATGCCGCGCGACTGCTGGAAGAGCGAGGAAACGGACATCTTCGCATTCACCGCGGTGGTGTTCAGCGATCATAAGGCAGCGGCGCAGTAGTCGCCTCGCGTAAGCGGCCACTGCGCCTCTGCCCCATTGTTCACATCCCGTTGTCGCTGTTCTGCGCCGGATGAACCACGCGATAGCTGGCTCCTCCATGCGACCACACCAGCAGCAGAATGTCCTTGCCCGCCGGCACGGCGTGTACCTCACTCACAAAAGTGTCTGCGCTCTGCACCGGCTTGCGATCGACCTCCAGAATCACATCTCCGGGCGTCAGGCCGGCCTCCTCCGCGGGGCTCGCGGGCCGCACGTTCTCAATTGCAGCGCCGTTTACATGATCGGGAATGTTTAGTTGCTGGCGCAGATCCGGCGTCAGATCTGCTACCGCCAGGCCCAGCCGTGCGTGCTGGCCGCTGCTCGGGCCGTTGTTGTCCGCCAACTCTGTTTTTGCGTGGTATTCGCCCACCTGCACCCTGACCGCCTCCGGCTTGCCGTTGCGCAGAATTCCCAGGTCTATCGTGTTGCCGGGTGCAATCTGTGTCACGGCCACCTGCAGCGCGCTGCCGTTTACGATCGTCTTGCCGTTCAGTGCGCGCAGCACGTCTCCTGTCTTCAGTCCGGCCCGGCTCGCGGGCGAGTCCGGAACCACCTGGCTGACGATGGCGCCGCTTGCATCCGGCAGCGCAAAGAAGCTCGCATTATCCGGCGTCACATCGTTCATGCTGATGCCCAGGTAGCCGTGATGCACGGTCCCTGTCTTGATGATGGCCTCCGCGGAGCTTCGCGCGATCTGCGACGGAATTGCAAAGCCTGCGCCTGCAAAGGATCCGCTGTCCGTGATGATGAACGTGTTGATGCCGATCAACTCGCCATGCGCGTCCACCAGAGGCCCGCCCGAGTTGCCCGGATTGATCGCCGCATCCGTCTGGATAAAGTCTCCCGGCTTGCGCGGATCGTCGGTGTAGGGATTGGGCCTGTCCAGCGCGCTGATAATACCGCGCGTCACGGAAAACTGGAAGTAGCCGAACGGACTGCCGAACGCCAGCACCGTCTGCCCCGGTTGCAGCTTGGTTGAGTCGCCCCACGCAATGCTGGGCAGGTTGCTGGCGTCGACCTTGATCACCGCCACATCGTTCAGCTTGTCTACTCCAATCAGCTTCGCCGGAAACACGCGCCGGTCATGCATCGTCACACGAATCTGCGTCGCTCCCGCCACTACGTGGCCGTTGGTCAGGATGTAACCGTCGGGCGAGATGATGATACCGCTCCCGATTCCGTGCTCGATTTGTGGCTCGGGACTCATGCCCTGGCCTTGGCCCTGAAAGGGCGAGCCAAAGAAGAATTGCCGCAGTCCCGGCGGAATCTGCGCCTGCCCCTGGCTGCCATCCGGCATCGAGTTGTCCTCCTTCGCTTTCGCAGTTACGGAGACGCTCACCACAGCAGGCGTCACTCGTGCGGCAACGGCTTCCACCGCATCGTCCAGCGCCACCAGAGACGACACGCGGCTGTCATCCAGTGGAGCCGCTGCGCTGCTGGCCGCCTCTGCCGAGCGATGGCCCAGCAGAAATGTTCCGCCAAGAAGTACTGTTGCGGCGACGCCCGTCGGTATCGCCAGTCTTTTGGTTGTTGCGACTAATGAATTAGTTGTTACGGTCATTGCTACTCCTCCATCGGGTATTCGAGTGAATGATTAAAGTTGAAGCACAAGCCAGCCGCTGTGCGCCGTTGGCGGAGCGGCCGGAGTCTGAACGGGAGTCCGGGGCACAATTCTGAAAATCAGACGCGTTATTGTGAACTGCTCTACGGGTTGCGAGCTGGTTACATCGTCACCCTGCGGCCCGGCCTCATAATCTGACCGCACATGCGCAGGCACTTGAGTGACCTCAACCTGCTCCCATGCGGTCAGAATCATGGAGTGACCCGCATCCGCTCTCGGCCCCGCCTGCGGCATCTCTGCGCGCAGCGCAACCGCGCGCTCGGCATGGTCCGCGGGCGCATTCCACGAGCCCTGCATCGCCATCACCGCTCTCTGTGGCTGCTGCGCCGGCGCGGCAGCTTCACGCGCCTTTCCAGAAGCATGGTGTGACCGCAGCATCACCGGTGCTTCCACCGTGCGCAGTTTCTGCTCCTCCCGCATCTGCGGCTGATGAGCAACTGCGGCCAAGAGGAGAGGCGTGTCCGGCACAAACGCGACCAGTTGCGGGCACCGCGCCAGCTCCACTGTGCTGAAAAGCAGGCCACATCCCACCAGCGCCAGAAAACCGCCAGTCGCCATGGGGCTGAGCTTCTGTCCCCGTGCCAGAATGCGCTGCACGCGTGCCACCAGTTCGGACCTGCGTCCCCATGCGCCCAGGGAGAGCGCCTCGGCCCGCCGCTCCAGCCCGTGCTCGGCAACTCTCGCCAGGCAAGCTGCATAAGCGCGGGGCGCTCGGGTCTGCCGCACCACCCCCTCGTCGCAGGCCATCTCGCGTTCCTGGCAAAGTCGACGCTCCATCCACCAGAGCCCCGGATTCAAAGGGAAGAGAACCAGGCACAGCTTCTGGACCAGGTTGCTCCAGTCATCCCCGCGGCGCAGGTGTTCTGCCTCGTGCAACACCACCTGCTCTAGTTCCCCAGGCGTCAACCGCTCCAGCAGCCATGCCGGAATCAGAATCCGCGGCGCAAAAAAACCGATGACGCTGGGCCGGTCCAACTCGGTCGTCGCGCAGATTTGCACCCGCCTCAGCCGCTCGATTCCGGCCCCAAAACCTGCCACCTGCACAGGCAAATCCACCGGCACGGCCTGCTTCCACAACCGCCGCAGGCGCAGCGTGTGCGCGCCCAGTTCCATGCTGCGCAGCAAGGACGCAGCAGCCCAAAACGCCGCAAGGGCCATGCTCCAGCGCATATCCAGATGCAGCCAGGCTCTCTGCGGCAAGCCTCCTGCTTCACTCGGCGTCCCCGCCGTCGATGCGTGGACCAGCAGCATCGCCAGCGGCACAAAGGGAAGCGCCGCTGCCACAGCAAAGCCTGCCGCCCATGCCGCAAACCGCTGCGCTGCGGAAACCCGCGGGGCTAGCCGCAATGCAATCCCCAGCGCGCCTGCGACTGCCAGACCCTGCCACAGCTCCGTCACCGTCACAGGAGCGATCAGAAGAGAAAATCCGCGCCAGCACGCCTCCAGCGTCTCGCGCGCGCCCGCAGCAGACTGAGCCAGGCCCTGCATCACCAGACCTGATGTCATGGCAACACCTCTTTGGTCCGATCGGCCTGCGCATCCTCCAGCGCCGCATCGTCCAGCGCTGAATTTTCGATTGCCTGCTTCAGCCGCTGCAGCTCCTCCGGCGAAATCTCCTCATCGCCCAACAGAGAGAGCAGCAACTGCTCCCGCGAGTTGCCAAAAAAACGTCCCAGCACATGACGAATTTCCGAGCGGCTTGCCTCATGCTCGGCCACCGAGGCTCGATACACAAAGGCGCGGCCCTCCTGCCGGTGCTCCACATAGCCCTTCTGCTCCAGAATCCGAATCGTTGTCAGCACGGAGTTGTAGGCCAGGGTCTCGCCTGTGGGCATCGCAGTCACCAGGTCGTTCACAGAGGACTCGCCTCGACGCCAGAGAATCTTCATCAGTCTCAGCTCGGCTTCCGTCAGCGTGTTGGACTTTTTAGGAGGCATCCAATATTTGTTGATTCCAAATGTTTTATGGCTAGAGAACAGCCATTTACAGACCTATAGACCCACAACTAAAGGATTAGTTAGCAGGGACAACAAAAAATTCTGCCCCTCCTGCGATTGAAGGGGAATAGACAGCTGGATCTAAGCCCTGTGCAGCTCACGAGGCTTGCGGGCCGGCAGCAGCAGGCCCATGGTGATGAACCCCGCCGGCACAAGGTACGCCAGGGACCCCAGGACCCACATCACCACCGCGCCGAGCACCTGATCCGGTACCGGCTGAATTTGGAACGGGTTGGGGTGCTGGACGTAGAAGGCATAAACCGGCCGATTGCAGAAGGCCAGAAACGCCGAAAGGCCCGTGTTCACAAAGTCCGCCGTGATCAGGTAGAGCAACATACTCCAGCGGTAAGGGTTCTGCCTTGCAGGCCATGGCTGGAGGACGCACCACCAGAACAGCATCGCTCCGATGAGGAAGCACAGGTG
The DNA here is from genome assembly GCA_021836865.1 of Acidobacteriota bacterium. Classification (GTDB taxonomy): domain Bacteria; phylum Acidobacteriota; class Terriglobia; order Terriglobales; family Acidobacteriaceae; genus Telmatobacter. The sequence goes on along the minus strand of JAKBHH010000069.1, from coordinate 13,255 downwards.
CTCCACGTCGTGCCAGCCCTCGTTTTCCAGCGCAAAGTCATAGGCGGCGGGCACATGCCAGGCCAGCAGGGTTACATTCATTGCCAGCCACGCCACCGGCGGATACACCAGCCCATGCACCAGCTTGCGCAGCGGTCTGAACCGCAGCAGCGGCCCCGCAACGCCCATGCGAAGAAACCGCGGCAGCCCACGCAGCAGCGGCACCACCGGCTGGCCCAGCAGCACCAGCGGCGGCACCACCATCATCAGGATCAGGTGCTCCACCATGTGCGCGCTCAGCAGCACATCGGCAAATGCGTCCAGCGGCGAGCCGATGGAGATCCACAGGCTCGTCATCCCCGCCATGAAAAAAAGAAGCTTCGTCGAGTCGAACTGTTCCGGCCGCGTCTTGCGCAATGCAAGCCAGCCGCGCAGGTAGAGCGCGGCTGTTACCAGGGTGGCAACCGTGAGCCAGACTGGCAGTTCCCAGTCCGCCATCACGACTTGCATGGGGGTTGTCATGGCCTTATCGCGTTGCCGCGCCGCCCTGTTCCGCAGGCAGAGGCTCGGGGCTGCCCGTCGTCAATTGGCGCGAGGAGTCTACCGCCGGCTGCAGATTCTTGCCGCGCAGCGTCATCAGAAAGCTCACCAGCGCGCGTGTCTCCGCGGGGTTCAGCGCATTTCCATAAGCCGGCATATTCCCGCCGCCCTGCAGCACCTGGCGAATCATCTGGTCCTCGGTCATCCGCGCGGCAATGTTATCCAGTGCCGGCCCGCGCATGCCGCCCGCGCCGCCCAGTGCGTGGCAGTTGCGGCACTGTTTGTTCTGCAGCACCAGCGCGCCCTCCCGTTCCAGCGGCGAGCGGTCCTGCAGATACCTGGTCGGAATCGTGTCTGCTGACCACGCTTCCATGATCGGGCTCCATGGCGTATACGTGCCCAGCCGCGTAAAGGTGCCCAGCGTCACCGCGATCACCGCCAGCATCAGCACTGCTACCGGCCTCCGCGACCAATGCTTCTCGCCCTCGCCCGCCACCAGCGGCAGCAGGAGCATCCCCCCAATCACCACAATCGGCGCGATGAAGATGAACGGCGTCTCCAGGCTCGGCGGCAGATACGCAAGCACCGCATAGATCCACAGAAACGCGAAGTCCGGCTTCGGTGCGGTTTGAATGATGGTCGGATCCGGCTGGCCCGTCGGCCCGATCGGCCCCAGCAGCAGCGCACATGCCATGACCGAAAGAAGAATCGCGGCAGCGAAGACAGCGTCTTTCCACGCCGCATCGGGCACAAACGGAATCCCGTTTTTCGCAGTCTCCTCATGGTACTCGTGCGCATAGCTGGCTTTGCTCACGATTCGTCCCGGCATCGGCCACTCATTGATGCCAAGTCGCAGCACCATCCACACGTGCAGTCCCACCAGGACCAGCAGAATTCCAGGAATGACAAAGACGTGCAGCGCAAAGAAGCGTGCCAGGGTTGGCCCGCCAATGATCGGACCGCCCAGCATCAGGCCCACCAGCGGACCGCCAATCAGCGGAAACCGGCTCACTATGGAAGCGCCGATGCCAAGGCCCCAGTATGCATCCTGATCAAAGCGCAGCACTTGGCCGGTAAAGGCCATGCCCAGGGTCAGCAGCAGCAGAAACACGCCGATGATCCAGGTGAGCTCGCGCGGAAATTTGTAGGCGCCGAACAGGAACACCTGCACCAGGTGGATCAGCACGATGGCGATCATAAAGTCCGATCCCCACCCGTGCATGGCCCGCAAAAACCAGCCCAGCGTCACATCGTGATTCAGAAACTGCAGGCTGCTCCACGCCTCGCCTGCTGAGGGTGTGTAGACGAGCGCCAGTAGAATGCCCGTTATCACCTGCAGCACCAGCAGGACCGTGGCGGCGCTGCCGAAGACATACCACCAGCTCGCGCTGCGCTCCGGCGTGGGATGCTGCGCGGCCTCGGTCAGCGGTCTGGCCAGTCCCAGGCGGCTGTCAAACCACTCAAACACCTTCAATGCGTGTCTCTTCCGTTGATTCGGGTTGTCCATTACGACGACCTCGCTGGATTCGCATCATCGGCCGCTGCGTCCTGCGGCGCAATCTGGATCAGTGGCTTCTTCTTAGCGCAGGCCTCAGTGGCCAGCGTGGGCAGCGAACCCGCCTCAATTAGCAGGTGATTGCCCGCAACCGTGTATTGATACTCAAAAAGCCCGCGCTCCGGCGGTCCAGAGGCCCGCGCGCCGTCTTCGTAATACGCCCCGCCATGGCAGGGGCAAAGGAAGAGCTTCGATTGCGGAAACCAGCGCACCGGGCAGCCAAGGTGAGCGCAGTTGATCGCGAACACCTGAAATTTCCTGCCCTCGATATGCCGCACCCAGCAGGCCGCATTTCCCGTCTCACCGTCTGAGGCCATTGTCACCGGATTGCGATAGTCCACCAGCCGCGTTTCGCCCTCGGGAAAATCGGCAATCGGTCCAAGCGAAACCCACGCGTTGTAGCTCGCATTCTTCTTGAGCGCCGGGCCAAGCACGTAGCCCAGAATGGGCACTGCCAGCACCGCACCAACGGCGCCGTTCAAGGCAAGCGACAGTTTGAAAAGAAATGCGCGCCGACTGTGCGCAGCAGCCCTGGCTGCGGTCGTGGCCGCATCCGGAGCAGTTCCTTCCGGCTGCGCGGCAGCGCCGTGCTCGTGTGCTCTGGTCATCTTGCCTCCTTGCCCGCTGCGGCAGGGGCGCTGCCCGTCGCGGGGTTATTGTTCGGCCGGGTCTGCATCTGCTCCCCGGCTGCTTGATCGCGATGCTCCGCAAGCCAGGCAACCAGGTCATCCACATCCTGGGATGTCAACGCGCGTGGCACCGGGCTCGTGATGTAAGAGCGCCAGTCCGGAACGTGTTCATCGGGCCGTCCGCCCAGAATCAGGCTGCGTAAACCCTGGTCGCTCACCAGCGCCAGATACGAGCGGTCCACAATCGTGTTCGGGGATGCGTCTTGCGGCAGCCGCTGCCCGTTCACCGCCTTCACGCCCGTTCCATCCGCTCCGTGGCAGCGCGCGCAGGCCTCCACAAACACCTTCTGGCCCTGGGCCGCGTTGCCGGCAGTCTTGTCCGCATAGGGCGGCAACTCCACGCCGGCAAACTGGACGGGACGGCCCCAGTCCCGGTACATTCCCTGTACAAGAGATTCAATCTGCGCATCCGTCAACATGCCGCCCGCGCTCCGTGCAAAGGCCGGCATCAGCGTTCCGCGCACGCCGTTGGCCGTGGCCGCGCGCAGGTTTGTCTCCCCTGCAATTGCGAGATACGCAGGGTTGTTCAGCGCCAGCGCCGCACCGTCGCGCCCGTTTTCTCCATGGCACCCCGCGCAGTTGTTTGCATAGAGCGTTGGGAAATCCAATACCTGATCGGGACGCACAACTTCCGGCCCCGACTTGGGATAGCCGGGCATGCGGTTGCACCCCGTCGAGCCGAGCGCGAGGGCGCACAGCGCCAGTGCCTGCAATGCGAAGGAGCCGCCCCTCATTGCTGTCCATCCTTCCCGCTGTCTTGTTCGTCCTGCTCGCGAAGGCCGCCGTGGATTCCGGCGCGCAAGGCAAAGGGCAATGCCTGGAACTGCCTGGTTCGCACTCTGGCCTGCAGGTTCACCACAAAGCCCGCGACCAATCCGAAGGCAATCTGCGACGGAATGAACCAGAACCAGTCGATGCGCTCATTCAGAATCGGACTCACCACGTTCAATGCGGATGCCAGCAGGCCGGTCCAAAGCAACGGCGCCAGAAAGCCCGCCGTCAAAATCGGCCACCGCGGAAACATCGGTAGCATCGCCCCGTACAGCGAGCCGACCAGCAGGGAAGTCACCGCATGGATCGCAAGCGCGGCCAGCAGGCCCTCCATATGAAATTGCGCCAGGAACGCGTTGCTCTCATGCGCCCAGCTTACAAACCCGCCCGCCGCCATCAGGTTCATGGCATACCACAGGCTGTGAAACTTCAGCACGCTGAACAAGGTCGCCGGCACAATCATCGCGATGCCCCCTGCAATGCCGCCCTTCAACCCCGTCGTAAACCGGAAGGTCTCCACCGGCACCATCTTGCGATGGATCGGGTTGACCGGCAGCTTCTCAATGGACTTGCGGGAACTCGCCGGAACAATTGCATCTACCCTCACCGGCACCATCTCGTGCGCTTCTTCAGGCAGCACGGCGCGGAACCACTTGTAGCTCGCCGCGACAGTCAGAATCAGGCCCAGCGCGCTCACCGCAACATTCGTCACCATCCCGGTGAGAATCAGCGCGATCCCCAGTGCCAGCACCATGGGCCATGCCGTCGGCTCCGGCATATGCACAGCTTCGTGACCGGCCTCGCTCTTGTGCTCCATTGCGTACCTCATTTGCGGCCTCAGCGGCCGAGAACATAAACAACGGTGAAGACAACAACCCACACGGCGTCTACAAAGTGCCAGTAGACTGAAAGAACCTCAAGCCGCTCGGCATGATGCGCATTCACCTTGCCCTGCAGCGAGAAAATCAGCGCCAGGCTCAGCATGATCAGACCCGCGATAACGTGCGAGGCGTGCAGCCCAACCAGCGAATAAAACGTGGTGCCGAACAAATTCGTGCGTATCGTGAGCCCGTGATGGTAGATCAGCTCATACCACTCCTTCGCGGTGCTCCCGATGAAAATGCCGCCCAGCAACACGGTTCCCGCCAGCCATGCCGAGCATTGGCCGATCTTGCCCGCGCGCAACTGATGCACCGCAAAATGCACCGTGATGCTGCTCGACAGCAGGCAGACGGTAGAGAAGATCGGCAGATCGAGCACTTCGCGTGGGGTGGGACCGGTCAGGCTCTTCCCCGTGTAAAAGATGTAAGCAATCACAAAGATGATGAAGATTGCCGACTCAGCCGCAATCAAGCAGGCCATACCGACCATGCCGCGCGAAGGCTGCTTCCAGTCATCTTCCGTCGAATGTGAAACTGCCACGGCTGTACTCATACGTCTGCTCCTGGCTGTTGTCCTCGTCCGCGCTCGTTATTCATAGTTGGTGTCAGGGTCATCCGGATGCTTCAGATCCCAGAGGGGCCGCCGGCTATGCACGGTCGGAATCTCGGCAAAGTTGTAGCTGGGCGGCGGGGAACTGGTGGACCATTCCAGCGTCCACGCATCCCAGGGATCGGGCCCCGCCTCCTCGCCCTTGTAGTACGACCGAATCAGGTTGTAGACAAAGATCAGCGTGGCGGCCGTCTGAAAAATTGCGCCGATGCTGACGATCATGTTCCATCCGCCCCATCCGCGATCGGCTTCGTATGTGTAAATGCGGCGCGGCATACCCAGCAGACCCGGCACATGCATAAAGTCAAAGGTCATGTGGAAGCCGATGACAAACAGCCAGAAATGCCACTTGCCCAGCGTCTCCGACATCATGCGCCCCGTGATCTTCGGGTACCAGAAATAGAACGCCGCGAAGATCATGAACAGAATTGCTCCCACCAGCACATAGTGGAAGTGCGCCACCACAAAGTAGGAGTTGCCCAGTTGCCAGTCAAACGGAGACGCAGCCAGCATGACTCCTGTCAGCCCCGCGATCAGGAACTGGAAGAGGAATCCGATGGAAAAAATCATCGGCGTGGCAAATCGGATCGAGCCGCCCCACATCGTGGCCAGCCAGTTGAAGATCTTGATGCCCGTCGGCACCGCAATCACCATGGTCGAAAAGGTGAAAAAGGCGTTCGCCTCCGGCCCCAGACCCACGGTGAACATGTGATGTGCCCATACGCCCATGCTGATGAAGCCAATTGCCACCGTCGCAGCCACCATGGCCGGATAGCCGAAGATTGCCTTGCGCGAGAACACCGGAATGATCTCGTTGGCAAACGCAAACGCAGGCAATACCAGAATGTAGACCTCCGGGTGGCCGAAGATCCAGAAGAAGTGCATCCACAGCACCGCGGAGCCGCCCGCCTGCGTATCAAAGAAGTGCCCGCCAAGATAGCGGTCAATCACCAGCATGATCTGCGCCGCGGTCAGCGGGCTCACGGCGATGAATGCAATGCAACTGGTGACAACGTAAAGCCACACCAGCAGCGGCATCCGGCTTAGCTTCATTCCCCGGCACCGCATCGTCAGCGCCGTCGCCACAATGTTCAGCGCTGTTCCAATCGAGCCCACTCCGCTCAGTAGCACGCTCAGCGTCCAGTAGTCCGTGCTGTGCCCCGGCGAAAACACGCGCGATGTCAGCGGCGCATAGGCAAACCAGCCCACATCCGGCGCCGTGCCCGCGCCGTATAGCCCGCTGCCGGCCAGGTAACTGAAGTACAGCAGGAAGCCGCCAAAGGCAGAGATCCAGAAACTGAATGCATTCAACCGCGGAAACGCCATGTCCCGCGCGCCAATCATCAGCGGGATCAGGTAATTGCCGAATCCGAACAGAATCGGCATGCCCACAAAGAACACCATCGTGGTCCCGTGCATCGTGAACAGCCGGTTGAAGGTTTGTGGCGAAACAAAGTGGTTGTTCGGCACCGCCAGCTGCACCCGCATCAGCAACGCTTCCGCGCCCGCCACCACCAGGAAGATCAGTGCATAGCCGATATACATCAGACCGATCTTCTTGTGATCGACCGTCGTGATCCATTCCTGCAATACATCGAAAACGCCGCCATGCCTCCGCGGAGTGTGAGTTGCCATAGCTGCCTCTTCTCCTGTCTCTTAGCGAAGCGTGCTCAGGTACTGCGTCACGGCGTCAAGGTCGCGATCGTTCAGATGCATTGCGGGCATCAGGACGCCAGGTTTGATGTCCGAGGGGTTGTTGATAAATGCGCGAAGATTCTCAGGCGTATTCGGCACTGAACCGGAAGCAATCGTCGCCCGGCTCGCCACGTGCGAAAGATCCGGCCCAAAGATACCCTTGGCTTCTGTGCCGGAGACGGTGTGACAGTTCACGCATGCGTTATGCAGAAAAACCTCGCGGCCCGCGGCAGCACTGGGAACTTGCAGCGCGACATGCTGCTGCGCCGCGACCCAGGCGGAAAACTGCTCCGGCGTATCGGCATACACGCGGATCAGCATCTTTGCATGCTGCACCCCGCAGTACTGCGCGCACTGGCCCAGATACAGCCCCGCCTGCTCCGGGTCGATCCACATCGTGTTCACCTTGTTTGGAATCAGGTCCGTCTTGCCGGCCAGCCGAGGTACCCAAAAACTGTGATCCGTGTCTGCCGACGACATCGTCAGATAGGTCGGTGTCGGATGAGTTGGCTCGCTTACCGGAACATGCAGCTCATTGGCCGTCACGATGCCCAGCTTGGGGTAGCGATATTCCCACCAGAATTGATGCCCGATCACCACCACATCCAGCGCTGTCGCCGGTTTCGGGATCTTCTGGGTCACAAAGATCACGCGCGCGCTGGCCAGGAAAAGCGCGACGATGATCAAGATTGGAATCACCGTCCACGAGAGTTCCACCTGGTTGCTGCCGTAAATTTGCGCCGGCTCGTGGTTTTCATCCCCCGGCCGGCTGCGATAGCGAATGATGGTGTAAAGCAAAAGCCCGGCCACAACAAGAAAGATGCCCGCGCAGATGCCAAGAACCAGCACGGAGAGTCCCAGGATCGACTGCGCCGGCGTCCCCTTCGGCGCAAAGATGTTCGTGGAAGAAGGGTCAAAAACGGTCGCCAGCATCTGCGTCGCGTGAAGCCTCCGGACGCCGTGCTCAAACCCGGCCTGCTGATCAAAGCCTGCGAAGAACCTCTCGACCATTCCCGAGTTCATGCTCCCTACCATCGCTATCCTCATCCGCACCAGCCGCCTGCTCCCGCCGACGTGTGACAAACTCTCCGCGCAGACACACTTCTCCCGTTGGAGTCCGGTGACTGGGGTTCCCGTTCCTCCGGAACCCGTCGGTCAAACCTGATCCAGAATTGTATTCCGCTTGTCTGCCTCCGCAGCCCAAGCCTGTGTTTGCTTCGGATTTTGACGGGCCTTGCCGGTGCAGGCCCTCTGCTCTGGCCAATCGCGCGGTCTGCGCAGCGCTCCCGCGCGGCCAACGCGAACTGCAAAAACTGATCTGCCAACCGCCAGCACCGCAACGTTAAGCCTGACTGTTTAGCCTGCTTTGCGGACGCCAAGGATCTTCTAACAAAAACATCGGATCAAAAAAGTAACGGAATAGGATCGCGCGGAACGGGGCCGAACGCCACCTTGCGGGAAACGTCGGGGAAGCCAGTTGCGGAATCCGCCCAGAAAAGAGTACCACTTCGGCCCATGGTTACAAACCCCGCTGTCTCATTTTGCTGCGGGTTCCTGGTGCGGCATCCTCAGACCGCCCTTGACCCCGCCACGATGCGAGCCGTTGCGCTTTCCGGAACCCGGCGAGGCGCTCCCTCGCCGGACAAACCAATCTTCCCGCGATCAACGCATAAATCGAGGCGCAGCGAGATAGCCTTGCCGCGCCGATAGGATTCTGCAAAAAATGAGCAGGCGTGGTTTGCGTTTCAACTTATGGCACCGGCAGATAGGTCAGAGACGCAGCGCCAAGGGCGACCTGCGAAAACAGCTGCGTGTAATCGAGCGCTCCGCGCAGTGGAGAGGGTTTGAAGGTCTTCTCCGGCACCACGATCGTGTCCCCCGGATTCATGCGGAGGTTTTCAAAATCATTCCCCCACAATCCCTTGGTTGCCTTGTAACTGATCACTTCGCCGTCTGCGCGAATCACAAACGTGCGCTTCCTGTCCGCGTCGGCCGTTGGTCCGCCTGCCAGCTGCAGATACGTGCCCACCCGCTTCTGACGCGCATATAAAAATGAGTTCTGGTCATACACAGCGCCCACCACGTTTACGCTTGCGGGGACAGACGGAATAATAAAGCGATCACCATCCTCCAGCGCCAGTGCGGGGACACTGGCTCCCCCACTGCTATTCGGTTTGAACTCCAGAACGATGCGGCCCGTTGCGCGTATCTGCCGCAGTCTTCCCAGTAGTTCGCGTTCGCTGGCCTGTGCCTGCAACCCGGTCGTCGTATCCTGCGACACTGCAGAGGACGCCGCCAGCGCAAGATTGCTGTGCTGGATACGCACGTCCAGACTTTGCACATATTCGTCCAGCCTGGCCTGCTGCACCGCGCGCGTTGACTCACGCGTGAACTCCGATCCATACAGATACGCATTGGGTGTGATGCCGCCCGCGCGCGCCACAAGATCGCGCAGCGTTTCCCCCGGCCTCACGCTGTACACGCCGGCGTGGACAAACTCGCCCTCCAAATGCACGAACTTCGTCTGCTGCCCCAGCGGCACGCGAATATCAGCCTCAGAGAAAATCGTCACCACATCTCCTGGCTGCAGCTCCAGGTCCTGTGATGCGTCATGCTGTTGCACGAGCTTTCCCAGATCAAACGGGATCAGCTTTGCCTTCAACGTCTCCGGATCCTGCCGCTCAATCACCGCGTAGTTCCAGTCAATCTCCGGCGCCAGCTTCTCCACGCGATTGCGGTGCTGCCTCCACTGCTGCGGCGTCGATCCATTTACCTCTTCCACCGCCAGCGAGGAACTCGCCGCGCGTTGATCCGCCCCGAGCTGCTGGTCCTGCGGATAACGCGCCTGCGCCTGCCCCTGCACCATGGTGGAGTCCTGCGGCAGCCCGTCCTGTCCAAGAAAGGCGGAAGGCGATTCCTGCGCCAGACTCGGCTGCGGTGTCTGCGCTCCCGTCTGCATCGCCGGCGATTGCGTGGAGTTCAAGCTGCCGGCCGGCTGGCCCACTGCCCCGTAGGGTTGATTCAATACGCCATATGTCTGGTTCGTCTGACTCATCCCGCCCAGCCGCATCAGGCCATTGCGATTCACCGTTACAGCACCCGTTCCGCTCGGCTGATGCAGATTGTCATTCTCCAGCAGAGGCTGAAACTCCGGCTCCGGCAATCCAAGCTGGGCGCGTTTCCACCAGTAGTCCCGCGTCACCAGCGATTCCTGGTCCGGGATCAGCTCGCTCACGTGCATGCCCTCATGCCACCCAAACCGTCCAGGATTTGCAAGGTTTCCGCGCACAATCACGGTCTTCTGATACTGCGGAACAATCGGATACACCCGCACAATATCCCCATCGGCAAGCTGCGTCGCAAGGCCCGTCTGGTCATACGCTACTTCCAGTGCCTCACGCGACTTGTGCGCGTCAATCCGCTCAAGCGAAATGCGCCCCTCTGCAGCCGTGGCCGATGCCCCTCCTGCATCCTGCAGCAACTCGTCAAGCGTCTCGTTTGCCTTCAGTTCGTAAATCCCCGCATGACGAACGCTTCCGGTCAGCGCCACCTGCGCCGCCACCGGAGGAATGAAAATCACATCGCCGGATTGCAGCTTCACATCTTTTGATTTGTCGCCGTGGACCAGCAGTTGGTACAGATCAAAGTCCGTCACCGAGGCGCCGTTGCGCCGTACCTCGATGTTGCGCAGCGATCCCTGCACAGTTGGACCCCCGCTTGCAAAAATCGCATCCAGCAGCGTACTCAGTGAGCTGATGGTGTACATCCCCGGCTTCTGCGCCTGTCCCGACACATACACCTGGATCGCACGGATCTGGCCCACATCCGCCATCAAATCGAAATTGCGGTACACTCGTCCGATTGCGCTGCGCAGGTGACCATCCAACTCAGAGTCCTTCAGGCCGGCCACGTGTACCGGACCCACCTGCGGCAAATAAATCTCACCCGATCGGTCCACGCGCACATTCGACTGGAAGTTCACCTGCCCCCACACGCGTATGCGCAACTCGTCATCCGGACCAAGCACATAATCGGAAGGTACGGGCGTCATGTCCAGCGGGGCAAAGGTCGAAGGTGCAGTGCGAAAGAGACTCGCGCCGTAAATCGGAAGCACCTGCCCGGTTGTGGAGGCCACAAACCGCTGAAACTCCGTAAGCGGTTCCGGCGGCAAAACCGTATTCTGTCCCGTCCTCTGTCCAGCGGGCTGCCCCGTGCGCTGGCGCGTCAGGGCCTCTGTGTCGGAATAGTTCAGATTTGGACTGGAAACAACGCTCTCTGCAGGCATCTGCATCTGTCCCTGCGAAATCCCCATCGGATTCTGCGCCGTTCCCTGGTCCAGACACTGCGGCGAATCCGCCATCATGGGGTCCGCGCAGGAAGTTGATCCGGTTTCCGGGACTGTTGTCTGGCTCCTCGCAAAAGGCGCATGGGCGAACGGAACCAGCAAGCCAGCAAAAAGCACAAACAAGAGGTGATCGGAAAGTGCCTTCCTCCGCATCATTGACGGTGAACCGTCTGCTATCCCAGCAGGATAGAGCCGAGTCCTCCTGCGGAAACCTGAAGAAATCATATCCACGAGTCTAGCATGAGCCCAGCTTCGCTCCCGTCCTTCAAATCAGGACATAATACGGGGAAAAGCGCCTCAGAATCAGCGCCCTTGGACGGGTCGGTTCGCCGGATCGCACCCTCTCCGATACTCCTCAGCGCAGTTCTCCCCAGCCCCCTTTGAGGGTGATCCATCCGAGCCGTTTCCGGCGCTGCGCCAGAACCGTGGCCGATATTCCCAGCTTCCATAGCTTCCCGTTTTGGATCTCGCCCTGAAAGCTAGTTGATCTCGCATTATGAATCTACGGGTTTGAGCCATCACAATCGTTTGTAAGTCAAGTCTCAAGTTTTGACGGCGCAGGTTCGATAAAAGAAAGTGCATGCGAAGGCTAGACGTCCACACCTAAGTAATCATCGCTGTTGATTCTTTGGTTAATAGATGAGATTGCGGCGAAAGGGTAGGCGTGACGAAAGGAATACCTTTTTTGAAATTGCAACAATTTCTGCAGAAGGAGTTCGGCTACAATGAAGCCAAGAACTTTTCAAAAGGGGCGCGAGTTCCGCTGCACTGCATATCTACTTGATAGGCGGGATAGAACACTCGAACCGACTCCTGACCAAAGTACATAAGCCGCCAGGCGCGACGATTTAACTTGCGGTGTGAAGAGCAGACAAGCCTATCGGCGGACTTTCATCACAGCCAGTCCTTTTTGAACCTTGGAGGATCCATTGAGCGCAAGTTCCCTCGTCACAAATGCCAGTGAAGTTAGAGTGTCAATTAAATCCGCCATCATCTCTGGAGATTTCGAGTCATCACCCTCTGGCCACGTGGTTTCTCTTGCTCAGTCCAGGATACATCCTGTTCCAGACTCGTTTGGTGAGCCGCTGAGTCCTTGGGTAACCTCTGGCGCAAAGCGTCTGTTCGATTGCTTTTGCGTGCTCTTGGCGCTGCCGCTCCTTCTTCCTGTTTTCTTGCTCGTCTCCTTAGCGATCCGGCTTACTTCGCCTGGCCCGGTCCTTTTCCTGCAGAAGCGCATCGGCCGCTACGGGCGATGCTTCACGATCTTCAAATTTCGAACAATGTCCCACTCGCCCCATGGCGGCCGCAGTGAGGTCACCACGGTCGAGAATCAGACCTTCACCCCGGTCGGGCCGTTTCTGCGCCGCTTTAAGCTCGATGAGCTGCCTCAGTTGCTCAACGTTCTGCGCGGCGATATGAGCCTTGTCGGACCCAGGCCCAAGCTGCCCGCTCATCAGACTGTGCCGCTCGATTGCCGCCCCGGTATCACAGGCGCAGCCACCATTGCCTTTGCTCGGGAAGAGCAGTTCCTCGCCTGCCTGCCGACGCATGACCTCGATGACTACTACCATTCCGTTGTCCTGCCCGCAAAGATCAGGCTCGACGCAGAGTACATGTCCCGCGCCACGCTTTTTTCTGACCTCAAGCTCATCATCGATAGTGCATCGCGCCGTTGGGACAGCGAAGTCATGAGTCATCTGCTCGGCCTGGAGGAAGACGCGATCGAAAATGCGGCGCGAAAGAGTCGGCAGTCAAGAATCGATTCTGCTTCCCTGGCGGTCGTGTCGCGCGACGAATCTTTCGCCCAGGCGGATTGATGTATCGGGCTGCCCGCACGCGCAACTGATCCGCTTTCTTCGATCGGACGGGATGCTTCCGGCCCTCAACCGCCGGACCCGCTTGTATGCCCCCGTCTTCCCGCAGAGTGCGATTTGCCTGCCGTCGATCCCCGCAATGTGCCGCCCCCGGAATTGATCTGACCGGCAGCCTTCCGCTACAAAGCTGCTGCAAAGCTCCTCGGCGTCTCATGGTTCCGTCGCCTTCGGGAGCCCTTGCCCCAAGGACGGGCCAGCGTCGGGTTACGACTCGCGGGTTCGCGCATTGCGCCACACGACACCGTCGCGTCGTGTATCTTGAGCCCAGAACCACATTCCGTCGGGTCGGAGAGCGCGCCGCAACCTCATGCCAACA
>JAKBHH010000068.1 GCA_021836865.1 Acidobacteriota bacterium | reverse complement strand
GCGCATGCTGACCCCCACGCCAAAGAGCCCGCCAAGCTCGAACTGCGCGTCATGCGCGACGGACAGACCCTCGGCAGCGCGCCCATTGCCAACCAGCAGGCCGCCGGCTCGGAGTACTTCTCCCTTCTCAGCACCTTCTCCGTCAACCCGCCCCGCGACGGCGCCTATCAGGTTGAGGCCATCCTCACGCAGGGCGGCAAGACCGCCGCCGCCGACGCGTCCTTCACCCTCACCGGCGTCGAAGCGGACGCGGCCGACACCTCGGGCAACTCAGAGACGCTGGACAACGTCTCGCGACCCGCCGGCGCGCTCGCCATCACCGTTCCCGCCAATCCACTCCGAGGCCCATCGCCCGACGAGCTCAAATCCCTCCTCGCCGACGCCACCCACTTCGCCCTGGATTACTGGAATTCCCTGCCCAACTTCACCTGCGAAGACATCAACGAGAGATTCATCGCAACCAACCGCAAAAAGAACTGGGAGCACCGCGACACCATCCACGGTGTGCTCACCTACTACGATCATGAGGAGAACTGGGACTTCGTCGACTCGGTGAGAAACGGCTACAAGTACGGCATGGCCAGCGAGGCTGGCGTCGAAAAAGGCATCGCCTCCGCCGGACTGTTCGGAGGCGTCATTCGCGGCCTCTTCCGCCCAGCTTCCAAAGCAGAGATCGTCTGGCAGGAAACCGGCGTCCTCGGCTCAGGCACCGTACAGGTCTTCAAGTACCACATCGCCCGCGAGAACTCCAACCTCAGCCTCCGCACCGGCCCCAATCAGGTCATCATCGTCGGCTACCACGGCCTCGTCTACATCGACAGCGCAACCCACGGTGTCCGCCGCATCACGGAAACCGCCGAGGACGTGCCCCGCAAGTTCCCCATCCACGCCGCTTCCGTCAGCGCCGACTACGACTACGTCTCCATCGGCGGCCAGGACTACCTCGTGCCCATCGGCGCGCAGGTCATCCTCAAAAAGGGTCCTCGCGAACTCGACCTCAACCAGATCCGTTTCCGCAACTTCCACCGCTTCGGCTCCACCTCCCGCATCCTCGCCTACTCCCCCGAAGACGTGAAGCAGCAAAACTGAAGGGCGCGGTCAGCATCCGAGATAGCGGAAATGCAAACTCAACCACGACCTTCAGGTGTTTGCAGTCCACATAGTCCTCACATATCAATCGACCTGTGATTGCTGTCACTGACCATGGACAAGGGCCTCAAAGAGGATTGCGGAGGCATGACGTGCTTCGCCAAATCCGCCGCGAGCCTGGTGATCGCGATCATCACTACTGCGCCCGTCGTGGCCGTGTCTCCCTGCACGCAGTCAGCGCAACCTGCCAGGTGCTGTGGTCCGCGGTGTCCTATGAAGTCGCGGACACACGTGGCCCCAACGGACAGCCGCTCCGGATACAGCGTTGCGCCCACAGTGTGCTGCACTGATTCCCCGCATCCTATGACTTCGACTATCTTGCAAACCGGGCCGCTGGATTCTGGGTTCGCAATGGTTGAGCAAACAGTCCGGGTCGAAGCAATCCTTCCGTCCATCCAGTACACGACGCGTGGTTCACCCCGGTCCGACCGAAGAGCTACCCGCCGACTGCAGACTGTTCTCTGTACGTTCCTGATCTGATCTCCTGTCCAAAAGCAGTTTCCAGCAGCCCGCACGAAACTGGCTGATACCGCACATAAAGTGCGTAAAAGCCGGGATCGCTCGATGGGCTATATCTGCCAGACCAAAAAGTCTTCGGCGCAAGCTGCCTTCGACATTCGCAGGCACTGCCTGCGGGCGAAGCGCGTGCGGTCCGTAGATCGCGCTTGGATAGAAAAGGATCAGGTCATGAGATTCAGAAGTCATCTTGGCATCTTTTTGGGAGCGGCGGTGTGGCTGCTCCTGACCGCTGCTCCGCGTTACGCTCTCGCAGCTCCGCAGTATGCGCGGAGATATCACTTGAAGTGCTATGCCTGCCACACTATTGCGCCGGTGCTCAACGAGCAGGGATATATGTTCCAGCGGTTGGGGCACCATCTTCCCGCATCCCTCGAACCCAACAGTCAGGTTGAACGAATAATCGATCTGGTCAGGAAGGAACCAGAATGGAGCCTCACCAATAACGCCGCCATGGCGGTATCTGATTTCAGCTTCTCGGCGCAGCGGTCTACGACTCAGGGGCAGGCCCCATCATCGACTTCAGCCATCCAGGTCGGAGCGTGGAACGCCTATTTTGGAGGCTGGATTCCAAACACGCAGTTCTTCTACTACTCCGAGTTCGACATCGTTACCAATGGGCAGACCAATCCAAATATGCCCAACGCCCACATAGGCTATGTCGGTGGCAATGCAAAAAGCAGTTGGTACGTCACGGTGGGACGGGAGCACCTCCAGGTGACCGAAGGAACACGGGCCGCCGAGATATACAGCCTGCTTCCCACCGCGCCGCTGATTTTCGAGAACAAGGGGCCAACCAACTTTGTGCTCGACCAGTCCCCGGTCGCCGCGGAAGCGGGTTACACGTGGTCATCGTCGAAATACAAGGACATCTTCGGAGTCAACCTCAAAGTGACGAACGGCGATCACGCCGACGGCAGCGAAATCCTGACCAGCAACTCCACCAAAAACAGCAAAGACGTTTGGCTGGACGCCGACTGGTGGTATGCACCGGAAAGCGGCATCAGTTTCGTCACCTATCAGGGCCAGAAGAACCAGATTCAGTACACGGGTCTCGCCAACCAATTCAACTACTACGGCCGCATCCGTCGCGATGGGGCATTCGCCAACTACATGATCGGCAGGAACAAAGTGGATCTCCTTACCGGTTACCTGCACGGTAACGACGATTGGGAGGATCCGGTCACGGGGGCTCCCGCCCGCTATCTTTCCAACGGGTATTTTGCCGAGATCGACTACTACATCCAGAGAGGGTTTGCTTTGGCTGGACGGTACGACCGGCTGCGGCAGGATGTAACCAGCGGCGTCCATCCCGCCAATCTGGAGCAGTGGCAGACAGGCGTGGAAAAAGCATTCACTTCCGAAGGGAACATCATAGGCCGTGTGGGCGTCGGAAACTTCCACGGCATCGACCCGGTAGCATTCACCGCCACCGCCACTCGAACCTACGAAGCAGATATTCAGTTCAACTTTTAACGGCAAAGACGAGGAATCAGCAATGAAGCAACATCGGTTCTTATCGAGTTCAGCTCTTGTGGCATTGGCTGTCGTGTCGGGCTTTGCCGCGCAGGCAGCTCCGCCGTGGCGTCATGGCGCACCAGAATCTACCGTCAACGTCAGTACCTATCCTCCTGACATCCAGCACGCCTTCCGCGTGTTCGCAGGCAAATGTTCAGAATGCCATGCGCTTTTTCTAAGCCTGAACGTGTCGCGTTCCGAGGCTGGCTGGAAACAGGAAGTGCGCCGTATGGAGGACATGGCCAGCTCGCACATCGATGACCGCGATGCCGGCACAATTGCAAAGTTTCTTGCATATTACGATACGCATAAACCCGGCGAACAGAACGGCGCGGGCAATGCGGAAGGTATGTCTACTGGGAGAGATCTGTTCGACAAACTTACGTGCTCGGCTTGCCACTCAATCGCTGGTGCGGGGAACAACAGTTTTCCGCTGGACGGGATTGGAAGCCGGAGGACAGCAAGCGAGTTAAAACAGCAGATCATGTCTCCAGTTGCCGGCAGCGCCATGCCCGCGACTGCAGCTTCTCAAGCCGAAATCGACAGCCTGGTCCTGTATCTAGGCGGACTGAAGAATAGGTAAGGACAGGTCGCCCACCCCAACTCTCCCGGCGTCCGTCCCCCGCAAATGCGGAGCCCATGCCGTCCGCTGGGTGCCCCATCCATGCGCGTCTTTTGCGCATGAACGGGGATCAACTCACTCCCGCCGCGTGCCCATCCTAAACACGCTTTTTGCGTTTAGGGTGGGCAAGCACAACCCTCCCGACCCCGCGAGCCGGGTGCCCCATTCATGCGCGTCTTTTGCGCATGAGTGGGAATCATCTCACTCCCGCATTCCGATGGACCCATGCCAACTGCCCATGTTTCTCTTCTGAGACCGGTGGAAGCTCAAATCCCATCCCGCCGCCCAAAAGCTCCCCGGAGCAGGCAGCCAAGAGCTACTGTCAAGCCCGCATCGCTTCGGATTTCCTGTAAACCCATCATTCCATTCACAATTCTCCCCGCCCGGTTTTGCAGTCTAATTCCGCCAATCGCGCATAATAAAACCATGCCGCACTCTCCACTTCAACTCGAGCCGTTTTCGCCCCCCCACGGCGCACGCAGTGAGGCCGGAGCACAAAGCTGGACATCACCGCCCGTCCGTGTCCACCCGGAAAATTCCCATCCCCCTGTCCTGCGCCATATCTTCGCCCTTTCGCCCCTTCGGTCCGCCGCTCCGTTGCAAACAAACCACTTGCCGGACAGAAAGAAATACCCACCCCCCCATCAGAAAATTTGCAGTCTTCCACAATTCGCTTGCATGTTTTTCGGTGGACGAATGCGTCGTTTCTTCGCCTCCGCCGCTCCGCTCTGCGCCTTCCCGCAAACCCGCTATCATTAGGTCGAGCGCGGAGCAAGGGTCCGCGCATCCATGTCCGAGCCAACCTTCTTCATCTCGGCCGGTGAGGCCAGCGGCGAGCATTACGGCGCCCTGCTCATCACCGCGCTGAAAGCCCGCCTCCGGTCCATTGGCCAGCCCGCCGCGTTTTATGGGATGGGCGGAGAGCGCATGGTCGCCGCCGGCCTTCAGCGCGTGGTCCGCAGCGAAGACATGGCCGTCATGGGCATCACCGAGGTCATCCACCATCTGCCCCGCATCTATCGCGAGTTCCGCAAACTCAAGCGTGCCATCGCCGCCCGGCCCCCCTCGCTCGCCATCCTCATTGACTTCCCCGACATTCACTTCCGCCTCGCCGCCCAACTCCACCGCCTCGGAGTGCCCGTGCTCTTCTTCGTCAGCCCCCAGCTATGGGCCTGGAAGAAGCACCGCATCAAGCTGGTCCAGAAGTACATCGACGAGATGCTCGTCATCTTCCCCTTCGAGCAGAAGTTTTATCTGGATCACGGCGTCCGCGCCGAGTTCGTCGGCCATCCGCTCGCTGACTTGCCGCTACCGTCCATCACCCGCGAGCAGTTCGCCCGGCAAAATGACCTCAATCCCGCCCGTGTCTGGATCGGCCTCCTGCCCGGCAGCCGCGCCAAAGAGATTCGCGACAACCTTCCTGAAATGCTCGCCGCCGCCCGCCTTCTGGCCCCGCAGGGCGACTACGAATTTGTCATCCCGCTGGCCCCCACGCTCACCTCCGAGCAGGACGCCATGGCCCGCGCACTGGTCGCCCAGCATGGAGATCACCTGCCCATTCGCCTGATCGCAGACCGTGGCGCCGCAGGCGCGGTTGGCCTCACCACAGGGAACGCCCGCGCCACTTTGCTCCACGCCCGCGCCTCCGTCGTCGCCAGCGGCACCGCCACCGTCGAAGCCGCCCTCATCGGCAATCCTTTTGTCGTGGTCTACCGTGTCTCGCCCCTCACGTACGCCATCGCCCAGCGGGTCGTCTCCGTGCCCCATGTCGCCATGGCCAACCTCATCGCCGGCCACCGCGCCGTCCCTGAGCTGATTCAAAGCGACTTCACCGCCGCCAATATCGTCCAACAACTTGCGCCCCTGCTACCCGATGGCAGCCCTCGCCAGTCCATGAGAAATGAGCTAGGGAGAATTCGCGAGCTGCTGAATGCGCACCCCGCGAGAGGAGCGCAACCCGGCAGCGCCATCGATCGGGTGGCGGACATCGCGCTTCAGAAGCTCGGCCTGCCTTCCCCGGTTCCGGATTCCGTGCCATCCTGAATCAGGCTCAAGCAAGCCAACATCAGTGACTCCCGCATGAAGGGTTGCCACGCTATGAAGATTGCTCTTGGTTTTAAGAAGATGATGACGACTCCACCTTCCCCTCTGCGCCGCCGCCGCGATTTCCCGGGCATCGCGGCCCTGCTTCTCATCTGCGCCACGTCGCTGCTCGCCCAGCGCCCTGACCGGCCCGCTCTCAACATCACCGGCTACAACATTGACGTCGAGCTGGACTCGGCCGCGCATCACATCACCGCAAAAACTGTCGTCACCTTTACCGCCCCCGGCAATTCGCAGGACGTCAGCTTCGGCTTCCACCCCGCGCTCAAAGTCACGCAGATCACCGATGACAGCGGCAAAGTCCTCACCGGCGAACGCCTCGCCGACGGCACCATCCGCGTCACCCCGGCAACGCCAATCGCTCCGGCCCAGGTGCAGCATTGGACCTTCCAGTACGAGGGCGTCCTCACCGGCACCGAAGATGGCCCCATCGAGGGACTCAAACTCGCTGCCATTGATGAGCCCATCACCTATCTGCTTTATGCCGCGCGCTGGTTCCCCACCGTCGGTTTCATGACCGACCGCTTCATCGCTGAAATGCATATCCGCGTTCCACAGGGAATGAAGGTCTTTGCCAGCGGCGCGCAGGGCGCATCCCACTCCGCCACCCTGGCCAGCGGCAAACCGGGTGACCAGTTCGACTTCAACTGGACCAAGCCCGGCTTTCCCGGCACCGTCATCGCCGGGCGCTACCTGGGCCCCTATACCGCTGGCCCCGGCAACGTGAAGGTCTATCTCACGGTCGCCCATCAGTCCTTCGGCAATCAATTTGCTCAGACCGCCGCCAAGGAATTCGACTTCTTCAGCGAGGACTTCGGCGCGCCGGAGACTCCGCACCTGAACGTCGTCGAAATCCCCGACGACACCCTGCCCGCCGTCTGGGCCCCCGAACTGGCCGCCATCCTCGGGTCGCGCGTCGGCGACAAATCCGGCGTCCGCCTGCTGGCCAACACCATTGCCCACCAGTGGTGGGGCTCTGAGGTCAGCCCCAAGACCCTCAGCGACGCTTGGATCACCAACGGCATGTCCCGCTATGGCGAGCTGATGTTCCTCGAAGACGAAAGCGGCAGGAGCGCCCTTCAGGCCGCGCTGCAGGATGTGGCCGCAGGCGCCCTTGCCTATGACACCATTCCCTTGTCCAGCACAGGCCGGCTCGGTCCATTCACGCCGGAGTTCCAGTCCATGACCCTCGAAAAGGGCGCCATGATCTTCCACATGCTGCGCGGCGAAGTCGGCGACAATGCCTTTCTGGCCATCCTCAAGGGCGCGCTCAGCCAGTACACCGATGCCTCCATCACTACAGATGACTTCGAGAAGGTGGCCGACGCCCAGAGCCAGAAGGAGTTGACACCCTTCTTTGCCCAGTGGGTTGATGGCACCGGCGCACCCACCTTCAAAAACAAGTACAGTGTCTACCGCCTCGGGAATAACAAGGGCTTCCGCACCATCGGCGACATCACACAGGACCTCGACCTCTTCAACATGCCCGTCGATGTCCGCGTCGAAACCGACGGCAAAACCGTGAACCAGAAGATCGACGTCGTCGGTACCGACTCCCAGTTTGTCATTGACACCTTCGGCCGCCCCCGCCGCATCGCCATCGACCCTGAAAACTGGGTGCTCAAGTCCACCCCCGATCTCCAGGTCCGCATCGCCATCCTCAAGGGCCAGCAGCTCGTGGCCCAGGGCGACCTGGTCGGCGCGCTGGCCCAGTACCAGAAAGCTCTCGTCGCCAATCCGCAAAGCTCCCTGGCAAGCTACCGCATCGGCGAGGTGCTCTTTACCCAGCGCAACTACCAGGCCAGCGTCAACGCCTACCGCGACGCTCTGCGCGGCGACGATGAGCCGCCGTGGACCGAGGTCTGGAGCCATATCCAGATCGGCAAGATCTTTGACCTCACCGGCCAGCGCGACCGCGCCGTCAACGAGTACCGCCTGGCGGTGCAGACCAACGACAATACCCAGGGCGCGCTCAATGAGGCCCGCCTCTATCTACAGAAGCCCTTCAAGCGGCCTGAGAACCAGTAGCGCAGACACTTCAAAAGCGGCACAAAATGAGCGCCGTTCCCTGTCCCGATTGCGATCGACGAGTGGGCCTCTTTCGGCGGCAATCGCGATTCCTGCAAGAGGGTCGCTGCCTGCGCCTGGGCCCTCCGCGAGATGTTCCGCGATTCGGAGCTGTTTCAAATGGACGCACTCGCCTTCGCGACCGCAAGGATGCGTGAGAATCGGACCGCAGCCATGCCCAACCCCACTGTCTTGCTCTTCAAGATGGGTCGCGATTGCTTCGGCACTATTCCGGTCGAAGTAACTGGAGATTCACCGCAGCCGACACCGGCTTGTCCACCCGGCGGAGATCAACCGGCGATCAATCCCGGCAGCCATACTTATCCGCTCGAAGTGAGCGTGCAGGTGGACAAAAAGCCCGCAGTTCAATTCGCAGAACAAACGCTCGGCGCTTTGCCCGGCTCCATTCCCTTGCGCCCCTTGAGCGTGAACATTTATTCATATCCGGTGCAGCAGCCCGAGCTTTTTCGAGAGAAGGTCCAGATGAATCCAGCGGAGCTGTGCCTTGCAGCCGTAATCACAATGACGATCCCGTTGACGCCGCAGCTCTTCGCCCGGGTGCAAACCAACGTTCCCGACGTCGTCCCTGGCGCAAAGGCCGTGACGGTCGAGCACATCAGGATTCACGGCACAGCCCTCGAAGGAAATCTCGAAGGCGACGCCGTCGATCGCGACGTTATCGTGCTCCTTCCGCCCAGCGATGAGAAAGACAAGAAGCGCCGCTATCCCGCGGTCTACACGTTACACGGCTATTCCATCGGCGCCGAGCAGTGGACGCACGAGATTCACGTTCCGCAGACGGTTGAGGGCGCGTTCGCGCAGGGCTCCCATGAGATGATCGTTGTCCTGCCCGATTCCAAAACCATCTACAACGGCTCCATGTACTCAAGCTCCATCACTACAGGCGACTTCGAAAAGTTCATCTGGCATGACGTGGTTGGCTACATCGACGGCCACTACCGCACGATCCCCAGCCGCACCAGCCGCGGACTGGTGGGCCACTCGATGGGCGGCTACGGGGCTTCGCGCATTGGCATGAAGCATTCCGACGTCTTCGGCGCACTTTACATCAAGAGCCCCTGCTGCATGTCTCCCATGGCCGGCGGCGGACCAGGCCCCGCCGATCAAATGAAGGAGCGCGCGATTGCCGGCGAGAAGAAGGTTGCGGCTGCCAAGTCCCCGGCCGACCTGGCAGCCCAGTCGCCCGGCTTCGCTGCCGCCCAGGATGCGACGGCAGCGGCGTGGGCTCCCGACCCGAAAAGCCCGCCGCTCTACTTCGACCTGCCCACAAAGGACGGGATTCCGGCGCAGGAGATTCAGGCCAAATACGCCGCCAACGCGCCGCTGGCCTTCGTTGATCAGTACATCGGCAATCTCAAGCAGTACCGCGCCATCGCGATGGATGTGGGCGATCAGGACGGGCTGCGGTTCGATGCCGCGAAGCTGCACAATATTCTCGATAACTACGGCATCGCGAACAGCTTCGAAATCTATCCCGGCACGCACACCAGGGCCGTTGCCGATCGATTCCAGAATCATGTCCTGCCGTTCTTCAGCAAGAATCTCTGCTTCACAGCAGATTGCCGTTAGCCGCGCAGGAGAGCCGCTCCAGCGTCGCAGAAGATTTCGCGTGGCTTGGGGCATGAACGGAACGCTAAGAAGCCGGTAAACAGAAAGCCGAGGTCAAGCATGTTCTCGAGTGCAGGAATTCTCCTTACGGGTCGTGGTTCCTGGGCAGCGATGCCCATCCTGTTTCTCCTCTCTGTCGCCTCGCCATCGGTCAGGGCGCAGATGCCCGGCCAGAAGATGCCTGGCCCTCCGCCTGCCCAAGTCGAGCAGACCAGCCACGGATTCCGCGCCACCACTGGCAATGAGGTCCTTGAGGTGACCGCGTGTAGCGAATCTGTCATTCACGTCGTCGCCACGCCCGACTCTTCCGCCTCCCCGGCTCCGCTCCCGTGGATCCTCGACGCGAAGCAATCTTGCCCCGGAGCGCCGTTTACCTTTACGCAAGATGCGAAAACGGCAGGCATCAAGACTGCGCGGCTGGAGGTGGTCATCCGAATCGAGCGCGGCAGCCTGTCTTTCCGGACGACAGGAGGAGAATCGCTGCTGAACGAAGGCTCCAGCATACCGCGCACTTACGAGCCGGTCGAACTCAATGGCGACCACACCTACCGCGTCACGGACCGCTTTTCTCCCTCAGCTACAGAAGCGCTCTACGGGCTTGGCCAGCACCAGAGCGGCATGTTCAACTATCGCGGTGCCACGGTCGAACTTGGACAGAACAACACCGACGTCGCGATCCCCCTGCTGATTTCGAGCAAGGGCTACGGCCTGATGTGGAACACGGCCGCCCTGACCTACTTCGACAATCGCTTTCCGTTGGAGATGAAGCTGACTTCCATCGCAGGCAAGTCGATCGATTATTACTTCCTATACGGCCCGGAGATCGACGCCATTCTTCATGAGTACCGCACCATGACCGGCCATGCGCCCTTGCTGCCGAAGTGGGCCTATGGCTTCTTTCAGTCCAAGGACCGCTACGTCTCGCTCGACGAGATTCGCAACATCGCCCAGCGCTATCGCCAGGAGCATATCCCGCTGGATGCCATGGTGCAGGACTGGTTCTGGTGGAAGACCGAGGGCGATCCGATCTTCAATTCCAACTACCACGACGTCGCGCAAGATCTCGATGCACTGCACAAAGAACATGTGCACGCCATGATCTCTGTCTGGGGCCTGCTCGATCCCGCGTCCGAGACCTATAAGATTCTCGATCAAAAGCACGAGATGGTTTCTGGCGCGCACGTCTACGACGCCACCAACCCCGAAGCGCGCGACATCTATTGGGAGCGTCTGCCCGGCAAGCTGCTGCAGCAGGGATGGGATGCCTTCTGGCTGGATAGCGCCGAGCCCGAAGAATACTGGCCGCACATGGGTGACGCCATCCTCAGCAGCCGTCAGCTCGCCATCGGCAACGGCGCTGAATTCACCAACATCTTCCCGCTCGTACACACCCTCGGAGTGCAGGATCACTGGAGGGCGCAGAACTCGAGCAAACGGGTCTTTCTACTCACGCGCTCGGCCTTCCTGGGTCAGCAGCGCGTCGGCGCAACCGTCTGGTCGGGAGACGTCTATGGCACCTACTGGGGCCTGAGCCACCAGATTCCCGCAGGCCTCAACTTCGCACTCTCCGGATTCCCCTATTGGACCACCGACATAGGCGGATACTGGCCGCCCCACGACGACCCCATCGCCGATCCCGCTTTCCAGGAGCTCTACGCGCGTTGGTTCGAGTACGGCACCTTCTGTCCCATCTTCCGCACGCATGGACATCGACCGCATAACGAGCTGTGGAGCTTCGACAAAGTCGAGCCTATCCTCGTGCGCTACGACAAGCTCCGCTACCGGCTGATGCCGTATATCTATTCGCTGGCATGGAAGGTGACAAGCGACGACTACACCATCCAGCGTCCCCTCGTCATGGACTGGCGCGGCGACCCTAACACATGGAATCTTGGCGATCAATTCATGTTCGGCCCTGCCATCCTGGTCAACCCGGTGCTCAAGGCCGACGCCACAAAGCGCAGTGTCTACCTGCCTGCGGCCGCCGCATGGTACGACTTCTGGACCGGCAAATCCCTCACAGGCGGCCACGAAATTGAAGCCTATGCGCCCCTCGATCGCATACCACTCTTCGTGCGCGCGGGTTCCATCCTGCCCCTGGGCCCGCAAATCGAGTACGCCGAGCAGGATCCAGCCGGAGATATGGAGCTCCGCATTTATCGCGGAGCCGATGGCAAATTCGACCTTTATGAAGATGCGGGCGACGGCTACGAGTACGAAAAGGGCCAGCATTCTGTCATCCCACTCCGCTGGGATGATCGGACCAGCACTTTGACCATCGGCGCTCGAGAGGGATCTTTCCCGGGTATGGTCGAGCACCGCAGACTGCGCGTCGTTTTAGTCAGCAGCGGACACGGGGTCGGCGCCGAAGTTACAGGAGCGGCAAACGCTGAGATCGCCTACGATGGCAAACAGGTTCAAACAACGGTGCGGTAAGATGCGACGCGCGCCGTCCGGCACCGATTGATGTTCGTGAAGCAAGACCCTTCAGGAAGCATTCGATGCTGATTCTCCTTGATATCGCCGTAAGTGCGGCAGCAGTAGCCGAGGCCCAAGTTTCCCGGCCCCTGCGCCACTCTCGCCGGCCTCAAGATCGACGGCGTCGAAATTACCAAGGCCGTATCGTAGCCGGCGGATTGCGGCATGGCGTCGCGCGTGGAACAGGGCAAGATCCATCCGCAAGCGGATAGGCGCAACTGCAGACAAGCAAGAAGCTTTCCCCAGACGGTCCAAGGGGATGCACGGGCAGGTGTACCAAGAGCTTCGCCGGTGGATCGAGGACGCTAACAGACGTCTCGCCCAAACGAAAAGCCCCCTGATTTAGCGGGCTTTAGCGGATGTTATCTGGTAGCGCTAACGTCTACCGAAAAGCCAATGCAAGTCTATCAATTCATTGAATCTCGCAATCCATGATTCTAAAAGTTGCCCCCAAAGTTGCCCCCAATGCAGATATTTTTCCCGGCTTGCCCTCTAGGGCACTCAGAGGGCTTCGCGGCGGCCTAGCAGATCGGCGGAGCGCACCAAAGGCCATTGCATAGGCCAGGTGAAGTGCTTTACAGACGTATTCAAAGATGATCGGAAGTTAGAACAAAAGAGAAAATACCTTGTTTTGTGGACGTGAAAATCTCCCTCAGGCGCGGTCTACAGCCGTTTGACGTTTTAGGAATTTACCCACCCTATCCCCCACTGGTGCGCTCGCCTTTGCTCACTTGCTCTGCGCGCAAAGACGCGGCAACCTTAGCATTTCTTAGCCATCGGCGCACACTTCAATGTGCGGCCTATGGTGTGTGTCCAGTACGAAAGAAACGAAAGATACGAATGAAGGCACTGCGCGCCGCTGTGAGTTGTCCAAGATTTGCCAGAGGCATCCAAGGCCGCAAGTCGCGCCGCTTTGCCTTTCTGCGGAATAAATATGAACGAAGCCGCAAGGTGCGCCGCTACACACTCACCAGACACAACACCTCAACAGGGCGGCCTCCAGTCTCCCGCTTATCAACACGCACCAAGCCATTCTCTTGCGCAAGAGCGATTGCCCGATCTAGTTCCGCCTTGGTCTTGTTGCCATCGAAGTGCTTGCTCAACTCTGTGCGAGACATGCCATCAGGCCGCGCCCGTAGCGCCGCAACAATGGCATCAGCCGTAGGATCGCCAAGCGCCTGCCCGAAAATATATCCGGCTGAGTCTGAGCAGTAGCGCCACAATTCCAACGCGGCGCGCAAGTGCTCCAGGCGAAGCTCCGCCGATTTATCAAGCAACGCAACAATCAACGCCAGGCGGAGTGCCTGAGCTTCTGCCCTTGCCGTCACTTGCCCAAACATCCCAGGCGCGCCCTCGCTAAGTTGCGGATACACTCGCTCCCACTCTGTCTGTGCCTCTGGTGCCCATGCCATTTCTTGCACAGTTTTTGCAAACTCGATAACCGCCCGCGCCCGGTCTCCAAAGGCGCTCAGAACCTCAGTATCCACCTTGCCGCCAAAGGCCAGACACTTACTCCGCGCGGAGCAAGCCCACAGGAACCGATTAGCAAACCCATTCGCCGCGTCTGAGACCGTCAACAGGCGCTCCAGTTCAACGCTTGTGATATGTCCGATGATTGAGACGTGAGGCTCCGCACAGCTCGCCTTTGCGCTCTTTGCCATTACGCGCAAGGTGCCGCTGTCCCAACACTGGCGAATTACCGGAGACAGCGTGCTTCCATCCCGCGCAGCGCACTGCAACGTCTGCGCAAACTCACCCTCCATGCACAGCAGCCGCTTGTCTGTCTCTCCCGCGTCTGTCGTCTGCTCTTGATACTCCACCACACGTCCCTTTTCTTTGATCGCCACCTGCTCTGTGATCGGATCGCGCACAGAGTGAATCAAGCCCTCGCCGCTGGTGAGGCCGCCCATGATCCTTGTCTTTGTCCAGCGAATGTCTACCAGCTCGCAAGCCCTCAGCACCTCTGACCAGCTCGTACCCTTGCGGGCTTTGGATGATTTGCCCACCAGCAGCAGAAACAGGATTGCAAAGTGCTTTTGTGAGCCAATCAAGACGTGAGGGCCGCGCCCGATAATACTGCCCATCGCCGCAAGAAACTGGAAGATCAGCGCCGCTGGGTCGGCCTCCGTATGCGGCAACACCATACGCACAAAGTCACCAGCCAGGCCGTACAGCGCAGCCTCAGAAAGCGGCGCAGGCCACTCACGGCGCGGGAGAATTGCAACAGGTTCAGCGCTCTTATTGGCAACCGGCAAGGGCGCGGCAGGCGCATAGCGCGCCACACTGCGGGCAATCTCCCGCACCTCACCATCAGGTAACGGCGGATTGCAGCGCGCCGCGTTCTCTCGCATCAGCGCGGCCTCTATCGCCTCTGCGCTCATGCCGCGCCGCCGCATGGTGCCTGCAAGGCTTGCCAAGGCAGCATTGCGCCCGCCCTCTACAATCACCTCGCCTTGTGCCTGTGAGGCTTGTGGCGCAGGGTTCGCCTCTGCCAGCTTGGTATGCAGCCAGGCGGGCAGATCGGCAAGCGGCTGCTCTGGTGCCAGCCATTCGTAGAGCAGCCCGCTTGGGTGCAGCGATGGAGGCGCTACCACATAGCCGCCCTCACCGCGCACGTCCAAGCCCTTGCCAAGAATGCCCGCACTGTTGCGGATAGCAGCCCCTACGGGCGCGCGAAAGTAGTAGTGGCAGCCTTTGCGCTTGCCGTCCTTGCCCGCGCGCCCTGTCATCACGCGCAACGTCTTGGGCAGAGGCCCATTGGCAGCCGTGAGAGCTTGCAGAGACGCCTTGCCGTCCTCTCCATCTACGTCAAGAACTACCAGGCCGCTTGCCTTCCCGGTGAGAATGCCAAGGTTCGCATCGGGCCACCTCTGCCACCAGCTCTCTATCCGGGCCGCATCTTTCGAGCCATCTTTCAGCCCATGTTCTGTGCGTGGATGCTTGCCCGGCGAGTTGCATCCTTGCTTACGGCAAGAGCACTTGCCTTGCTTGGGATTGTGGAGCGGCACCACCAGCCAGCCCCGCGCCGCGTATTCCAGGGCGGTCTTCACCGTGCTCATCCTCTCTCGCCTTTCTCGCCGCTGACGCGCCGGGCTTGCTCAACCTCAAGGACAAACTGTGCAAGCGCCGTTTGCTCCACTGAATTGCAGCGCGGCCAGCCCTTGCAAACAGCTCGCAACAATGCGGCCAGGGCGGCCCAGAGCTTGCCCACCAGCCTGCGAATCAACCTCACTCGCTCCAATGGCTCGCTCATGCAGACACCCCCGTGCGCCCACTTTCGATCCGCGCCTCTATCCATGCATCAACGTCGTCTTCGACCCAGGCAACAGCTCGCCCGCCAAGGCTTATAGGCTTGGGAAACTTCCCCTCTGCAATGAGCTGGTAGATCGTGGAACGGCTGTACGGCACGCGCTCACGCACATCGGTAAGCCGCAAGAGTCTCTGGTGTTTTTCAGACATAACCATCCTCACTCGTGCTTTCGCACGTTTGCTGGTGTTTGGTTGAAATGGAAAAGCCCCGCGTTAGCGGGACTTCAGGACATCAAAGATTTTGAGCACAAGAGTGTCGCACAAGGGCGGTTTTCAGGATCGCCCAACCCAAGACGCACCAGGGGCATTGGTTAGAACTGGTAGTCACGACCTATCGGGATCGTGAGGCCGGAACCGCATCACCTACTCACCCCACCTCTTCGATACGTCCAAGGTGCCCTTGGGCTATTCAGTGACCCTATGCTTTTGCGCTGATAGGAGGCGGGAGCGCCCGCAGCGAGCAGCTCTCTCAGGTCTCTTAAAATTCACCCAACCACAGACACGCGTTCGCGTCTCTTTGGTCATCCTGCGCTGTCGCAGCGCCTTTACGCCAGGTTTCCCCGGAAATTCGTTCGACCAAGAGACACGAGTCTGCGTCTCTTTGGCATTTGATGACGTCGCGTCACCGTTGCGCCCGTTTGCCTTCCGGCTTGCCCCATCCGGGCTGCTCTTCACAGGTTGCCGGTGCGGCAGTCGCGCCCATCGCGCGCTCTCGGGAAATTGTCTAGCCAAGGACGCGAATCCGCGTATCTTTGGCAATCAATGCCATCGCGGCATCACTCGCCCGTTCGCCTTCAGGCTCGCCGCTTCCGGGGCTGCTCTTCACAGCTTGACCGGCACGGCAGCCGCACTCATCGTGCGCACTCGGGAAATTGTCTATCCAAGGACGCGAATCCGCGTGTCTTTGGCCCTACTACCGGATCAGCCGGTCATCTGTCTGCCCGCTTTGCCTGCGCTAACCGGGGCTGCTCTTCACTCCAACACGCCCACTCTAGCATCAATTGGCTTTGATCGGCGCTATGTGGAAAGTGCAAACACGGTACCAAAACAAATCGACGCACCAGCACAGTAAACAGGCTGGAGCTTCGTTCGTTTCTTTCGTCTTTTTCGTAGATAGAGAAAGTGGAGGCGCGGTGGGTTCGCGCCGTCCAAGTATCGGTAGTGCGGGTTACTGCTTCTTCTCGATCATCTTGCAAATTGGCTTGATCTCTCGGTGCAGCCAATTCTTCTTGCTAATGTAGAGCGGGTTCTTCGTACTATCCAAGAGCACTAGCTGATACAGGGTTAGAGTTCCAACTAAAAAGCCGCCATTGACTTTCTGATAATCCACTTGAATCGTGAGCGCATGTGGAGTCTGCGGATTTGTCACAAAGGAGGCTGAAGGGCATTCTTCCTGAAAGCGTCGAACAACCTCCCACACTTCGGAGTGCTCGTAGGTACTCGTGTTGGCCCCACCCCCTCCAACCAGTACATTGCCAACGTTTGTCGCTGCTCCAGCCGCAGTGGTCGTGCTGTCTGTTTCTGCGCTGGCAGCCACCAGCACTGTAATGTGCTGTGCCGGGCTCTCTTCTTGCTTCGATTTCGCGTTGGCATTCGCAGAGAGTAAGCCAAGGACTAGCAGGAGTACAGCAAATGACTTCATAAGGTTTCCAATCTCTCCAGGTGCCTTGCATTTCGGCTGAGCCATTCTACCGCTCTCTTGAGAGCTTGCAGTCAATTACTCTGCTATCCAGTCATCAGGTAACGTTGGCGCAGATCGGCACCATCTTGCCACCTCGTAGCGTGCTCTCAAGATAATCGGCCAAATCCTGCATCATCTTTGCGCGCGTTGATAGCTGGGAGACTGGAGGCCGCCCTGTTGAAGTGCTGTGTCTGGTGAGTGTGTAGCGGCGCACTTTGCGGCTTTGGATGCCTCTGGCACACCTTGGATAACTCACAGCAGCGCACAGTGCCTTATTTCGTATCTTTCGTTTCTTTCGTAGCGGAGACAAGAAAGGTGCGCGGAATTGCGCGCCCTCTGCCATGCCCTACTGTGCGGTGCCGAACTTGCCAACGATCACGTTTGCGGCCTCGCCCGTCTTGAGCTGGTCCAGGTAATCGGCCCAACGTTGCATCATGCGCTTGCGCTCTGCCAGAAATGACGTGCGATTGTAGGCCGTGCCGTTTGCATCCTTCACAGCATGGGCCAACTGGTGCTCCATGAGGTCTGCGCGGAACTTCAACACCTCAGCCCCAATCGTGCGGAACGTCGCGCGGAATCCATGCCCTGTCATTTCATCGGCGGGAATCTCCATGCGCCGCATTGCAGCCAGCACAGCCGCATCAGACATGGGCCTCTGCGCGCTGCGCGCGCTTGGAAACACAAAGCGCCCGGCACCAGTGAGGGCTTGCACCTCTCGCAGAATCTTCACAGCTTGCTTGCTCAGAGGCACCAGATGATTAGGGGCCGTCTTGGACGCAACAAAGCGCCACTCCGCTTTATCAAGGTCAATGGCCTTCCACTCTGCCTTGCGAAGCTCTCCAGGCCGCACCACCAGCAGCGGAGCCAGGCGCAACGCGCAACGCACTTGCAACGTGCCGTCATAGGCATCCAGCGCGCGCAGAATCTTAGACAGTTGCTCAGGCTCAGTGACCGCCGCAAAGTTCGCTTTCTTTACTGGAGTGAGCGCGCCGCGCAGATCAGAGGCAGGATTCCTCTCACAGCGCCCGCTTGCAATCCCGTACCGGAAGATCATGCCCACATACTGCCGTGCAAGATGTGTCGTTGTGTCCTTGCCGCGCGCTTCAATCACTCGCAAGGCAGCCAGCAGCTCAGGGGCTTCAATCTCTGCAATCGGCCTTTGCCCCAAGCTCGGAAAGATATACCGCTCAAGCCGCCGCAAGACGCGCTCCGCATGGGCTGGTACCCATACGGCCTTTTGCTTGTCGAACCATTCACGCGCCACAGCCTCAAAGGTGTTTTCGGACTGGTGAGACAGGCGCGCCTTTTCGGCCCTGCGCTCTTGGCTTGGGTCAACACCATCCCGCACCAGTTGCCGTGCTTCCTCAGCGGCCTTGCGCGCGGCCTCCAGGCTAACCTCCACAGCATTGGAGCCAGCAGCGGAATGCACGCCAAGGGAAAGGCGCTTCTCTTTGCCGCCTATGCGGTATTTCAGCCGCCACCACTTGCCGCCGCTTGGGGCAATCTCCAAGTACAGCCCGCGCCCGTCAAAAAGGCGC
The DNA here is from genome assembly GCA_021836865.1 of Acidobacteriota bacterium. Lineage (GTDB taxonomy): Bacteria > Acidobacteriota > Terriglobia > Terriglobales > Acidobacteriaceae > Telmatobacter. The sequence goes on along the minus strand of JAKBHH010000068.1, from coordinate 1,890 downwards.
TGTGTCTTGTTTGCGTGGGGCTTGGCTTTGCCGATCTTGAGGGCCGTAAGTGCCATAGGTTCAAGGCTCCAGAGTGGGTTTGGGGCAAGTCTTGGGGCAACTATCGCCAATTTCGGCCTCTATTGCCCTTGCTTTCCCCTAGTTGCCCCCAATGTTGCCCCCAATTGCCCCCGGCTGTCAACGGACACACCACAACGCTATCGGATAGTGTTTTGTTGATTCTATTTGACTTAGCCTAGAATGGGAGACGTAACTGGACCCGGCTGGAAGGAAGGTTGGTAGCGCTAACGGGAATCGAACCCGTGTTTTAAGATTGAGAATCTCACGTCCTAACCCCTAGACGATAGCGCCACTATTTTCAATTACTTACAGACGGATTCCAGGTTCCTGGCACTCTTCCGAGCAAGAGCGGCAGGGCTCAAGGAGAGAACGCAATGGAGTCGAAGCGTTATCCGGTAAACCTTAAACAGTATCGCAAGATGAACGGAAAATGGCAATTCGTCCCCGTTGTTCGCGATGCCAAGGAAACACCTGACCCGCGGTTGATCCTCGTGCATGGCCAGCCCGTCAGTTCGAAGGGCGGCACGTTTTATCTTGACTTTAAGGAGAATGGAATCCGCAGTCAGATCGCCGTCGGGACCAACGCGCGCGACGCCCTGGAAGCGTGGAAAACGAAGCTGGCCCAACCCACCGGGCTGATCGAGTCCGATGAGGAAGCGGATGGCGTGCCCGATGCAGGCCTGACCATCAACCCGGCCATTGAGAACTATCTGACCGAGATCGAGGCGACCAAGGGGACCAGGACTTTCCGCCAGTACCGCCGCGAACTCGCATGGTTCCGCTGCCATTGCCACAAGCGTTACGTCTCTGAACTCAATCGCGGCGACGCCATGCGGCTCTTCGTCCAGGGGCGCAAAGAGATCGTCGATGGCAAGCCGCTGAACCAGAAGACGATCAACCGGCGCGTCATCATCATGCATCCTCATGAACAAGGGCGATGTGTATGCTTAGAGTTTCACGGCACGCAACCGAAGCGCGTTCGTAATTACGGAGACGGAGCTAAAGCTCATAGCTGCTGCGGCTATCATGGGATTCAAAAGCAATCCGACGACCGGGAACAGAACTCGGGCTGCAATCGGGACGCGGATTGCGTTGTAGATAGATGCAAAGAAGAGATTCTGGCGAATGTTCCGCATGGTGGCGATGCTGAGATGACGCGCCCGCAGAATGGCGCGCAGGTCGCCGTGGAGCAGCGTGATTCCGCCAGCCTCCATTGCGACGTCCGTCCCCGTTCCCATGGCAATGCCGACGCCGGCCTGCGCGAGCGCTGTGCTTCGCTGACCATTCGTACGATCCGGGCGCGAAGGGCATCTTTACCCACTCGCTCTGCACGCGTGACCAGCCCGCCGGTTCGGTTCACGGTTCCTGGCGTCAGCTTGGCGCCCGAATCCTTTTCCATTGGCATCAATGAGTAAAGGGCAGTTCGTGGCCGCGCCCAAGGAACACGGAGACAGTTGAACGCCGCGAAGACCTCCGCAATGGCTTGAAGTAATCAAAAATGGCGCCTGCGTCGAACCCACAATTTGATGGCTCTTATGTGGATGGCGCAAAGCAATTGATCTAGAAAACAACCAATCTGGTGCAATCTTGGCTAAGACCGCAAAGCGAAAATCGGCGTACAAGCATCCTGATTTTGATTAACTTATAAAATTTTGAAGGATTTGGGGAGGCGAGTGGGCGCTGAATCTCAAGTCGTAACCCGAATACGGCAGCGCCATACTGGGAGGGGATGACCGGAACCCGCCACTCTTCCGAGTCACGCAAGAAAGCTTCGCGCTGCCAAAGATCCTCGCCGCGCTTCAGATGCCCAGCTTCTTCACCTCATCGTTG
>JAKBHH010000166.1 GCA_021836865.1 Acidobacteriota bacterium | reverse complement strand
GCCTTCAATGATGGCGATGACTTCCTTGTAGCCGCCGACGCCGGACTCGGAGAGCGACATGACTTCGACCTTCCAGCGGTGCTGCTCGGCGAAGCGGGTGTACATGCGGAAGACCTCGGCGGCAAAGAGCGAGGCTTCGTCGCCGCCGGTGCCGGCGCGGATTTCGAGAATGACGTTCTTCTCGTCGTTGGGGTCCTTGGGCAGCAGAAGCAGCTTCAGCTCTTCTTCGAGCGCGGATGCGCGGGGCTCAAGCGAGGCGATCTCTTCCTCGATCATGGCACGCATCTCGGGGTCAGAGCCCGCGAAAAGCTCGCGCGCGTCTGTGAGGCCCTGACGGACCTGCTTGAGCTCGCGGTACTTCTCGACAGGCTCTTCGATCTCGCGGAGCGCCTTGCCGATCTTCTGATATTTTTCGTGGTCGTTGAGGACCTCGGGCAGGGCGAACTGAGCCTGCAGCTCGTTGTAGCGCTGCTCCATTTGTTCCAGACGATCCAACATGCGGTGCCCCTCCGGGATTACAGGTTTTGGAGTTGAGATGGGGAAAAAGGCGCAGAACACTATGTGCGGCGGGAGCCGCTAGAGGAGGGCCGGGATGGGCTGGTGAAGCATCATCTATAGTGATTCTACCGCGAAAGAAGCGCAGGCCCAAGCGGCACGTTGTGCCGTATGATGGTCGGCGACCTGAGGCGGCCATTACGCGGGGCGCAAAAGAAGAGCGAGGAGACTGGGATGAGAGACGGAGACGGGATGGAGTTGGGCGAGCGGACACCGGGAATCTCGCGGCGGGAACTGCTGCGCCGGGCTTCGGCTGCTGTGGCTGTGGGCGCGATGGGAAAGCTGGCGTATAGCGAAGCGGCCATCGAGGCTTCTTCAGTTGCCGCGAAGGCAGGCGGCGCGTTTCCGGAAAAGTTCCTCTGGGGTTGCGCGACGGCGGCGTATCAGGTGGAAGGCAACGACACGAACACGGACCTGTGGATGCTGGAGTATCTGCCGGGGAGCATGTTCAAGGACCACTCGGGCGATGCCTGCAATCATTACCATCTCTATCCGCAGGACATTGCGATGCTGGCGGACCTGGGGTTCAACACCTATCGGTTCTCGCTGGAGTGGGCGCGGATTGAGCCGGAAGAGGGATTCTTCTCGAACGCGGAGCTGAATCACTACCGGCGCATGCTGGCGGTGTGCCACGAGCACGGGCTGACGACGTTGCTGACCTATTCGCACTTTTCGATGCCGCGCTGGTTTGCGATGAAGGGTGGCTGGGAGAATCCGCAGGCCGCCGATTTGTTTGCGCGCTTCTGCGAGAAGGCGACACGGCACCTGGGCGATCTGGTGGATTACGCGTCCACGCTGAATGAGCCGGATATTCCGCAACTGCTGAACTGGCTTGACCTGCCGGGGGTGGCGGCGGGAATGACCGTGGCGCAGATGATGCAGGCGGGGCTGGCCAATGTGCGCAAGCAGGTGAATGCGCCGGAGTTTTCCAACTTCTTCATGGGCGACGGAAAGCGAAACCGCGAGGGCCTGCTGGCGGCGCACGCCAAGGGCCGGGATGCGATGAAGTCCGTGCGTCCGGCGATGCCGGTGGGCTTCAACCTGGCGATGCAGGACGATCAGGCAGCGCCGGAGGGCAGCCATCTGGAAGAGAAGCGTGCGGATGTGTACGGGCCGTGGCTGGAGGCGGCCAAGCACTGCGACTATCTGGGGGTGCAGACGTACTCGCGGTCTCTGGTGGGCACAAAGGACCTGCCGCCGCCGAAGGGTGCGGAGCTGACGCAGACGGGGATGGAGTTCTATCCCGAGTGCGTAGAGCATGTGGTGCGGTATGCCGCAAAAGAGACGGGCGTACCGATCATCGTGACGGAGAACGGCATTGCGACGGAGGACGACACGCGGCGGGTTGCCTATTATCAGCAGGCGCTGGCGGGCGTGAAGCGCGCGATTGACGACGGCGTGGACGTGCGCGGGTATGTGGCGTGGTCGCTGATGGACAACTTCGAGTGGATGTCGGGGTACACGCCGAAGTTTGGCCTGGTGGCCGTGGACCTGAAGACACAGCGGCGGACGATCAAGCCGAGCGCGACGGTGCTGGGCAATATCGCGCGGAGGAATGCGCTGTAAGAGCGGGACGGTGATGGGCGGCTGGGCCGTCCTGTCGCCAACTGCAAGGATTGCTTCGCCTTCCGGTTCATGTGATGGGGATCACTGAATCAGCCGGGATGAGGGAGCACACTTCGGCGCAAAAGGTGGTGGGCCATGGTCGTTCTCATCTGGCTCGTGCTCTTTCTTGTCGTTGTGGCGTTTCTCCTGCTGATCCCCGCATTCTGGCGGCGTGCGCTGTACGAGCGGTATTCGGGAGGCCGGCCGGTTGCATGCCCTGAGGACCGGCAACCTGCCGTCGTCCACATTGATCTGCAGCGGGCTTCAGCGGCCGTCATGGATGGGCGCCCCGACCTGCATTTGCGCGACTGCACCCGCTGGCCGGAACGCGCGCAGTGCGATGAGGCGTGTCTGTCGCAGGCGATTCATGCGGAACCTTACAAGGAAGCGGAAGTCAAGGCAGGACGGAAACAGATCTACCACTTGCCGGTTCTTCTGGCGGCCTTTGTGGCCTGGTATGTGGGCGCCATCTGGCACTCGCACTATCTGTTCCGCGCGCAGTGGATGGACGCCGTCGGACTGACGCATGCGCAGGTCAAGGAGATGGTGTGGTGGCTCTCGCCGCACCTGCTGACCGCGGCGGTCTGTCTGCTCTTCGCTTACGGAGTCGCGTGGCTGCTTGCCGTCTCGCACCGCAAGGGCGTTCTGCAGGGAGTGCTGATGTCCGCGCTGCTTTTCGGCGCCGTGTTCGTGGCGAGCTGGTTTGGCATCGCTCGAATGCAGCATGATTTGTTCGTGATTGAAGCGGGCTACGCCGTCCTGGCGACATTGACCGTGGGTGCCATTGTCGGCGGCTTGTATGACAAGCTGGTGCTGGGGGCGCAATGAGCTGACTGCTTCGGTTGGCCGATGATGCGCTTGGTAAGTCGGCGCTGCGCTGGCTTGCAGGAGGCGGATGCGGACTGCGGATCCGTGGATGCAGTGCCGTTTACGAGGAGTAATCCGTAGCTGGGAGGACCTCTTACGATCCCAGGTCTTAGAATCGAGACCTGGGGCACCCGGCCACCCGTCCATCGAGAAAATCGCTTGACAAAGCTGTGCCTGTATTTCGTAGTATGCACTGACTGAATCTTTCACCCCAAACTGTACGTCAAGTGGTGAGAACAGGTTTTTGATTTTCGCTACTTTCAGTAGATATGACAACACTGAAAGAATAAAGTCTCGCCATCCGTCAATCTCAGATCCAGCTTCTGTGGTTCAACTCACGATTATGGCGCCTGCGTTCTATTTCGTTGCAATTCTTGCATGAACAAGGCGCGTGCTTCAGCAATCCACATTAAGTCGAGGAGGGGACGATGATGGTCTTTGATCGGAAGGGAACCAGGATTCGATTATTGATACTGACCACCCTGTCTATAGCTGCTCTGATCGCGGGATGTAGGACCGGGGTGTGGGTCGAGTCAAACGCTGCGAGGAAGACTAGTCTCGGCGATGTAACTGACCCCACGGGCAGTGTATTGGTATCAGGGACGTACGCTGGCCCTGCTCCCGGTTATAGTTCTCCCGGCTCTGGCTCACAGGCTCCGTGGAGTTGCACAACTGCAGATAACTCCAGCTCAATGAATTTCTTTGGGATATTCCAGTGGGATGAGTCAACATCGGGAGCGTGCAATGCGGGTAATATCGCAGAAGATGCAAATTGGCAGACTGTATGGAATTGGCCACAGCCGTGTTATGACTTTAGTACTTCCCCTCCGTCGCAGATTCCTTTACCTCAGCAAGTGCTCTACCCGCTGTATAATTCATACATAGTCAACGAATGCTATGTTTCGCCCGAGACTGATGCCTCTCCGTCCGATGCAACCCCGCAAGTCGTACTAGACACAGAATTTCCATCAACACTGACGCTCTCCAATCTAAACCAAATAACGACCCCTCCCGCCGATACTTATCTACAAGTATGGAACAACCCCGCAGGAAGTGTGATAAACGAGCCGGCGATCTCAGTTAATGGAACATCAGCCACTTTCTCGTACCCGACTCAAATTAACGGGAGCCCTCTGCCCTCGGGTGCCTATATGGGTCTTGTGTCTGAAATGACAAACTCCGGACCGACTGTGAACTTCGGAATGCAGCCATTCTTTGTCGCGCACAATGACACTAGCTGGCCAAGTGCATTTGGCGTCATCGCTGGAAACAACAGTTATACGATAGAGACCTGCACGGCAACGCGTATCGGAAACACTGGCAACTGTACCCCCGAATGTACTAACAGTACCACTACTCAGAGCGACTACCCGGTAGTCACCCTACCCACTGAAAACGCGGTAGCGATTGGAACGGCAGGGAATACTTTGCCGGTTGGCACATGGCCCACCGCAATTGTTGCCTATGGGGCGCTGCAAGATAAAACTGCTTCGAAAATGTGCGGAATTCCGATTTCCACCGGGACAACTTGGACCGGGCCGCCTAACGCCCTGGTCGTAAACACTGGGAGTAACAGCGTCACACTAATTGCTCTTCATGGAGATGCCGGTCCAGTCGGAACGGTGGCGGTCGGACAACAACCCATTGCTGCTGCGATTGGAAGTTCCGGGTACGCATAGTTTGCCAACTGGGGGGACGGGACGATATCCGAGATAAATTTGCAAAACGTAACGCAGACTCGTTCTTTGGCCGTTGGGTCTCACCCCTCCTCGCTTTGGTATGACAGTGCAGGCAACAATCTATGGATAGGCGGCCAAGGAATGATCGCTGAGGTGAGTGTAGCGTCGTGGTCTGTCGTAAATACTGTCCCGATCGATGGCACGATCACCTCCTTGATCCTCGACTCATCCAGCGGCACCCTATATCAGACAATATTGCAGAATGGTAACTACACAAGTCCGAGCCGCGACACCACCATGGCCCAGGCAATCGTCTTTAATGGATCTAACGGTTCGTCCTATTCCACCACTGCAGCATACTCAGTGAATAGCAGGACCGAAACAGTACAACCTCCAGGTCCCGATAATGTTGTATTCGCTAATTCGCCCCTCGCATCACAGTTGATTTTCCCGGGTCAACTCGCATTTGTTCCTCCGAATTATGCGGCCTCAAGCAATGGTGGACTCATCGCACTTGCAGACGGGCAGAATTACTACATCATTTTGTCATTGACGGGACAGACTCTGATCTCTGGTTCGATGCCCACAGCGATTCGAAGCACTGCTGTCGGAACCGGCACGGTATTCCTTACGCTTCCTGACAGCAACTCCGTTGTCTCATTACCATTCAGTCTCGGACAATAGCAAACAGCCCTTTTACATCGTTGGAGACTCGTGTCGTTTCACAGCCTTATTGTTTTGAAGTGCGGTATCCGGTATTCCACAATCCACAGACGTCGCCGTGACCGACTGGCGCCATATGGAGTTATCTCTTGACACTCACGATTAGTTCCGATTTGGTTTTTGAAAAGTGCCGAACCAATGCACTGATACTCTGTGCGTTATATCTGTTTCTTGTATGCGTCCAGCCAAGTACACGGTTGACGTGGGTGTTCAGGGGATGAGAGAAGTTTTCAGACGTGTGTTTTTGCGGCCCATGCAGTGGGCGTGAGCGCGGCGACGCGCTGGATAGGCATGTCGGCG
>JAKBHH010000165.1 GCA_021836865.1 Acidobacteriota bacterium | reverse complement strand
CGGCTTCAGTCGGTCTTTGGAGAAATAGTAGTGATGCTCGGGCATCCCACGGAGCGCTTGCCGAACACGCTGAATGTCTGCTTCGCTGGGCGTAACGGCGCGGAGATTCTCAGTCGAATGCCGAGAGTAGCCGCCTCGACCGGATCAGCCTGCCATTCCGGCTCCGTCGAATTGTCGCCAGTACTCGAGGCCATGAAAGTTTCCCCGGAGATCGGAATGGGAGCAATCCGGTTCAGCCTCGGCCGCGGAACAACGCAAGAGGAAATTGAAGCGGTTGTTGAATATCTCATCCAGGCCGCGGACAGATGACATTGTAACCTTTCCGCCAGGAAATCTATCAGCAAGCGCATGGGCGTGGCAGGGCCGACGCATTTAAATTGCTATATGCCTTGGGGATGTAGATAGGTGACAAGGGGATATGGAAAATCCCCTGAAGTATTTTGTTGAGTTGCGCGATCCGCGGGTGGAGCGGAACCGGGAACATTTGCTGGAAGAGATCCTTCTGATCTCGATAGCCGCGGTGCTGAGCGGAGCCGAGAGTTGGAGCGACATAGCCGAGTTCGGGGAAGACAAGCTGGAGTGGTTGAAGACGTTTTTGACGCTTCCATCGGGCATTCCATCGCACGATACATTTAACCGGGTGTTTGCGGCGCTGGACCAGGAAGAGATGGAAAAGGGTTTCGTGGCCTGGGCTTCGTCGATCGCCAAGCAGACCACAGGTGAAGTTGTGGCCATCGACGGCAAGGCCTTGTGCAGCACACGCGAGACCGGCAAGAAGACACTGGTGCACATGGTTTCAGCCGGGGCCGATCAGCTTGGCCGAGGCCCATCGAAAGCGCAAATCCACGCAAATCGCAGGAGTAAATACTCTCTCCGAGAAGTGAGCGCTGATGCCGAGGGTTGTTTACTGCTCGACTTGTTCGTAACAGGCGCGCTGAACCGTGCAGCGCGAGAGGTGGACAAAGTGGTCGTCCGGTCCCGCAGGCCCCATGGTGCGCAGGCACCAGTAGCTCGAACTCGTATCGACCCCCGGCAGCCACGACTCAGAATTCTGCGGCGTGGTGCCGTAGGGATTTTTGGTGCGCAGGCACTTGCAGGGTTTGGTCGGGCTTTCCACAGGGATGCTCATCACGGCTTCCTTTCAGCGCTTGCTGGCGAAGGCAGGCGCGGGCGTTACGGTTAACCAGCGGCGCTGGGATCGCGCTCCATCTGTCCGGCGGCCAGCAGAATAGTCCGGTAAATGGCAATGGGGAAGAGTTGCACCTTGTAGCCATTCATCGAGAGCGGCATGGCTCCTGTCATTGAGGCTTTCCCGGCTGCACGCGCCGTATCTCGCGTGATGGGCTTGCCGGTCAGCACAGCCTCCGCCTCCTTTGAACGGCGCACCACCGGCGACGCAGCTCCCATGGTGACTACGGCACGGCGGCAAATATCGCCATCCATCTCCAGCAGTATCCCTGCATCGGCAATCGCCCAGTCGTGACTCTCCTTTTCGCCGTACTTCTGATAAGCGGAGCGAGTACCCGGAGCAGGCTTTGGAATGTGAATCGCCGTCAGCAGTTCTTCGTCGGCTTTGACGTTGAAGCGGTGCGGATTGGCGTCAGGCTGTACGTAGAAGTTCTGGATGGCCACCTTGCGCTTGCCCTTGGCGGCAGAGGTGAGCTCGATCGTCGCATTCAGCGCCAGCAAAGCGACTGCGCTGGAAGACGGTGCGACCGACGGGCAACCGCCGTAGTCCATGATGGCGTGATACTGATTCAGCCCGGAGAAGGCAAAGCACTGCTCCTTGCCCTTTCGGATGCACTGGAACTCCGCTGAGCGGAAATACCAGCACTGCAACTCCTGCAAGACATTGCCGCCGATGGTGGCCATGTTGCGAATATGCGGCGTTGCGGCGTGTCCGCAGGCGTCCGACAGGATCGTGTATTGCGCGCGAATCGTCGGGTCGTCTGCGATCTCGGCCAGCGTCGTCAGCGCGCCGATTGTCACTCCATCTGGCGTGGACTGAATGCCGCGCAGTTCGCGGATGTTGCGGATGTTCACCAAGCGGTTGGGGGTATCCGTGCCGTTCTTCATCCGGTCCAGCAGGTCCACGCCGCCAGCTTTCACCACCGCGCCATTCTTCAACTGCGAGAGCGCAGCCTCTACGGTAGTGCAATCGGCAAGAGAGAAGGAATTCATAACGCCTCCATCTGCGGTTTGGGCTGGTTGAGGGCTGCAAGCACCACGGCTGGCGTCATCGGCATCTGGCGGATGCGCACTCCGGTGGCATTGTAGAAGGCGTTGGCAATGGCAGCTCCGGCAGAGATGATGCCGGCGGCTTCACCAATGCCCGAGGCATCCGTCGAGCTTTGCCCGATGTAGGACTCGGTGAGCTGAACCTCAATCTTCGGAACTTCATACGAACCGGCAATCTTGTACTTGTCGAGGTTGGAGTTGACCATGATCCCGTAATTGGGGTCGAGTAGCCGGTGCTCGAAGAGCGTGTAGGAGATTCCCTGGATCACTCCGCCATTAATCTGGCTGATGACCGCAACTGGATTCATTGGCCGACCGCAATCATGCACGGCCAGAACATGCTTGACGTGAATGCGCCCGGTCTCCGTATCCACGGCCACTTCCGCCACATCTACGCCGCCGTACGTGTCGTACTTCCTGGGGTCATAGTCGGGAATGCGCCTGGACTGCGCGGAGACCTGATTGGTATCCATCCGGGCCGCCGCGCTGCGGAAGGCGATGGGCTGGAACTTGCCGGAGGCGCTGCGTACCATCCCGTCAGTCAGCGTAAGATCGCTGGCTTTGACGCCGAGCGCCGGAGCCACGCTGGCGAGGAACTTCTGAGCAGCCTGCCAGGCCGCGTCGCGCACCGCAGGGGTCAAGGATGCGGTGGTTACGCTACCGCCAGAGTTCGGGCCGACAGGGTAATTTGTGTCGCCGATTTTGACTTCTACTTGAGCCGGCGGTACGCCGAACTGCTCGGCCAGAATCTGCGCCAGCACGGTCTTAATGCCGCTGCCGATGTCTTGCACGGCAGAGAGCACTTCGACCGAGCCATCTTTATGCACACGCACCTCAGCGGCTGAATCCATGGCGAGATGCCTGTACCAGACGGACTGCGAGAGTCCGATGCCGCGCTTGATGGGGCCGACATCTGCATTTGCGCGCGGGTTGCGAGACTTCCAGATTGCACTCTCGCGAATGATCTGCCGCTGCACCCGGCGCACAGGGTTTTCGTCGATGCGGTCGCGCAGGTCCAGCAAGTCCATGTTGAGGCTGGCGGCCAACTCGTCGATGGACTGCTCCAAAGCAAAGGCACCCTGCGGATGGCCGGGAGCGCGGAAGGCTGCGGCCGGACCGGCGTTGATGAAGACGTCGTTTTCCTCCACATGTAGCGTCGCCCACTTGTAAAGATTCGAGGCTGGACCAGCGCAACCCGCACCGGTGCCGCAGCCTGCGGTGCCAAAGCTGATGAGCTGAATGGCGGTGATTGTGCCGTCTTTCTTCGCGCCGATGCGTAGTCGTTGATCGGAGCTGGGACGGTTGCCGACCGAGAGATGCTCTTCCTGGCGATCCAGCATCAACCGGACCGGTGCGCCAGCCTTCCGTGAGAGCGTGGCCGCCACGACGCCGGGATTGCCTGCGCCAAACTTAGCGCCGAAGCCACCACCCATGAACTCCGTGATGACGCGAACCTTGGACATGGGTAACTGAAAGTAGGCGGCCAGTTCCTCGCGTACGCTTGCTGTGCCCTGCGTGGAGGCGTAGACGGTGAGTAAGTCAGGCTTCCAGTCGGCAACAACGCCATGCGTTTCCAGCGCAGAGTGCGTCTGCACTTGCGTGGTGTAGTGCGCATCCACAATCACATCCGCGTCCTTGAAGCCCTGCTCGACATCGCCCTGTTTGTGCACCGCGGGGCCATGCACGTTGCCCGTCTGAGGAACACCGCTGGCGCTGCTGCCGCCGCCGCCCGCGGTCCCTGCCTGATCCGCCGCTCCCGGAAAAACCTGCGGCGAATCTTTCTCGCGCGCCTGGTCCATATCCACCACAAAAGGCAGAGTCTCATACTTGACCTTGATCTTGGCGGCGGCGTCTTCGGCTGCCTGGGGCGTGGTGGCGGCCACCGCCGCAATGGGCTGGCCAACGTAGCGCACAATGGGATAGCGATTCTGCTCCAGTGTGGGGTCACGCAGGACGGCACCGCCAAGCAGCTTCTCAATGACATGTACGCTCTTTACGCCCGGATAGCTCTCTGCGGCCGAGGTGTCGATAGAAAGAACTCGTGCGTGCGGCACGGTCGAGTTGACGAAGCGCGCATAGAGCATGCCGGGCAGTTGCACGTCCGCCGTGTAGCGCGCGCGGCCTGTCGCTTTGGCTCTGCCATCCCAGCGCTCCTGCGGCTTGCCAACGTAGGAAAGATCTTTGTTGATGGGCCAAACCGGCGGCTCCGAAGCGGGCACGGTGCGTTCTTCCTCGTGCAGCGTGAAGCCGGGAATGCCTATCGGCATCTTTGCAGTTTTCATGGACGCATCGGTTGTGTCACCGGCAACGTTTATGAGGGCATCGAGGGTGGAGTGCGGAGTATGGGTCGCCATGGAATTGTTCTCCTACGCCTTGGTTGCGTGCTGACCAGCCGCGTCCAATGTGGCCGCGAAGACTTTAGGGTAGGTGCCGCAGCGACAGAGATTGCCGCTGATCGCTACGCGCACATCTCTCTCAGTGGGATGAGGATTCCTCTCGATCAGCGCCGCACAACTCATCACCATGCCTGGTGTGCAAAAGCCGCACTGCATCGCATCATGCCGCACAAACGCGGCCTGGACCGGATGCACTTCGCTGTCCGTCGAGAGTCCTTCGATGGTCGTGACGCGGTGCCCGATTGCATCAACGGCCAGCGTCATGCAGCTGTTCACGGGCAACTTATCCAGCCACACGGTGCAACTGGAACAGGCGCCGCGATCGCAACTGATCTTGGTGCCCGTCATGCCCAGCCCGATGCGCAACGCCTCAGCCAACGTGGTGCGCGTCTCCACGTGCAGCGCGTGTTCCTTGCCGTTGATGTTCAAAGTGACAGGAAACGCCTCGGCCCCATACTCCATCACGCCTTTCGGCGTGGCCGCCTGAGCTTCCTGCTGCAGACTCTGCACTCCATCCAGCAGCGCTGTTCCTGCCGCGGTAATGCCTGCGCCTTTCAGGAAGCCGCGCCGGGTGATGCCCTTGTTCCCTGTCGTGGATGAAGTTTCGGGGAGTTCCCTGTGCGGTGGCTGGTGGTCGGACATGCATCCCTCCTTGCCCGTGCAATGGTTGGAATTGCGGAATGACTGACAGCCGGGACATCAGGCAATGGCGGCTCCGCTGGATCGCAGCCTGTGCGCGAGGAAGCCAATCAAAAAGCAGAGGAATTATAACTCCGACTGGCAGGAAACGAAAAGCCTCTATCAGATATCTCTCAGGGCAAACGCATTTCAAAATAGCTCCAGCAGGCGGAATAGGTAGGCATCGTCCCATCCGGCGCGTTTGAATTTGCCGCGCAAGGAGCCTTCTGATCCCTCTTTCTGCATTGCGTTGATAGTCATGTGCCGCAGTACCGCTAGATTGTGCGGCCCGTTTCCCATGCGAGTTCACTATTGATCCTCGTTCATGACCACATCCAGTCGTCAGTGCAGGCTGTTTTCAATGCCCCAATGTTGGCGCGCAACTTCGTTGAATCGTTCCGGCGCGAGCGGCTGGCTGAGCAGGTAGTACGCTATTTCG
>JAKBHH010000067.1 GCA_021836865.1 Acidobacteriota bacterium | reverse complement strand
TGCAGTGGACCTGGTGAACGCCGATGGGACAGAACAGGCCCAGGGGCCGCGTGGCGCCCACCGGCAGGAACTTCTCTACGCGCTGCGCAGCTGCCAGGATCACGACACGGCAGTCTGGCACGCGGCCGCAGTGCTGAATCGAAAGCAGACAGGAGCTGCAATTATTCGGCCCGGCGCGCAGGTTTCAAACATCCCGGGCATCGTGCCGGAGAGGGAAGCAACAGCGATCAACGGTACAGCCCAGACTGCGCTGCCCAAAGTTGCGCCGGGACCCGATCGCTTGCCGGAGCTGGTGGGGACCGCCCCGTCCATGCTGGAGGTGAGCCGTCGCGTCCGTCTGGTAGCCCCGCGTGTGACGCCGGTTCTGATCGAGGGGCCGACCGGTTCCGGCAAGGAACTGGTGGCGCAGGCGCTACACAGGCTCTCCACGCGCAGCCGTAAATCATTTGTTGTCATTAACTGCGCTGCGATTCCTGAAGCTTTGCTTGAGGCGGAGCTCTTCGGGCATACTCGTGGCGCCTTTACCGGCGCGGTCCAGGGCCGGGTAGGGCGGATCGAGGCAGCCGATGGAGGAACGCTCTTTCTCGACGAGATCGGCGAGATGCCGCTGGCGCTGCAATCTAAGCTTCTGCGCTTTGTGGAAAGCGGCGAACTGCAGCGGGTGGGCGACAACGAGACGGTAAAGGTGGACGTGCGCATTGTGGCGGCGACGCATCGGCCGCTGGTGCAGCATACCCAGCAAGGCAGCTTCCGCGCCGACCTTTACTACCGGCTTGCGGTCTTTCTCATCCGGACGCCTGCGTTGACCAGCCACCTTGAGGACCTTCCGCAGCTGGTCGAGCACTTCCTCGACAAGATGGGCCGCATGGCCCCGGTGAAGCAGATTGCCCCGGCGGCCATGGCCAGACTGGCCGCGCACAACTGGCCGGGCAACGTGCGCGAACTCGAACACGTGCTGGAACGGGCCGCGATTCTGGCCGGAGAGGCATCGGTACTGACCGTCCAGGAGATCGATTTTGGCGTGATGGTGAACTAGGGTCTGTTCACCCTGCTAGGGCGGTGGCGCCGGGAGCTATTTTTTTCGAGTTCAAGGAGGCATGATCCCAATGGAAGTTGACACCCGGATGAGCGAACAGGTGGCCCGCTACCTGGATATGGCTGCGAGCGAGGTCAAACTGACGGCGGCCAACATGGCCAACATCGACACCCCCGGCTACCGAACTGTCGGCATGGATTTTACGGCGGAGATGCGCTCGGCACTGGATGCTGTAAACCATGGGCAGGCCGCCGGACCCGTGCGGGTCAACCTGGTGGATGGCCTGATTGCACGGCCCGACGGCAACAACGTCTCCATGGACCGGGAGAGCCTGAATCTTGCCGAGGCGCAATTGAAGTTCAAGACGGGCGTGGCTCTGCTACACCAGGAGTATCAGCGCGTGATGGATGCGATTCACGCCGACAAGTAAGCCGCGGGCGGGCACAAGGAGCGAGGAACGATGAATCTTTTTGGTTTGATGGAGACCTCCGGCTCAGCCATGCAGGCCGAGCGGATGCGGGCCGAGGTAGTGGCGGCGAACATGGCCAACGCCGAGACTACGCGCACGGCCTCAGGCCAGCCGTATCACCGTCAGATGGTGGTCTTCGCCGCCAATTCCGGCGAGCCGGGATTCCTGAACAGCTTGACCGCCGCCTCGGGTGCCATGAGTTCGGCGCTCCCTTCGCTGCCCCAGCCAGGCGGCGTGGATGCAGTGGCCTCGGGCGTGCATGTGGCGCAGGTTGTCGAAGACCCGGCGCCGCCGCTCAAACGCTACGATCCGGGGCATCCCGACGCAGGCCCGGATGGGTACGTGGCCTACCCGGACATTAATCCGCTGACGGAGATGGTGGACCTGATGGGGGCGACCCGTGCATACGGATTGAACGGATCGGCCGTACAGGCGGAGAAGGGAATGATTACCGCGGCGCTGGAGATTGCCAAAGCGTAGGGCGCATGCCTCGCGCTTGAGATGGGAAACGAGAGTCTGAAACCTGAGGAGAGGGAAAGATGCTGACTGCCATGAACGCAGTAAATGCCGTGACGTCCACCGCAAGCAGGATAGTGGACTCGACGCCGGGAACCGGTCTGAAGAGCGCAGGCTCGGCCGACACGCCCTTCAGCAGTCTGCTGACCGATGCCGTCGGCCAGGTGAATACGCTGGAGGCGCAGGCGCACAGCGCCGTGGAGGGGCTGATGACAGGCTCGGGCGTGGACGTGCACCAGGCCATGATCGCCACGCAGAAGTCGGAGATGGCCTTCGAGCTGGCTCTCTCGGTTCGTAACAAGGCAGTGCAGGCCTACCAGCAGGTCATGGGAATGCAGTTCTAGAGCTTGAGCTGGACAGGGTAAGAAAACCATGGCGACGACGGGAGCACAGATCACGAAGAATCAGCCGGGCGTTGGAGCGGGCGGGCAGATGACGACTCGACTGTCGACGCTGTGGACACGCGCCCGCGTGCAATGGGCCGCGATGTCGAGCGGGCAGCGGAACGGATCGATCCTCGCAGCATTGCTGCTGGGCGCGCTGCTGGGCGGGATCGCCTGGTATGGTCTGCGCACAGACTGGCGCACCCTGTACGCGGGCATGGATCCGGACGATGCACGGCAGACCGGGCTGACGCTGACGCAGGCGCAGATTCCCTATGACGTGGCGGCCAGCGGGACGGCGATTCTGGTGCCCGCACCGCAGTTGGACAAGGCGCGCCTGGCAACAGCGGCCAAGGGAGGGGCCAAGAGCGGCCGGATGGGATTTGAGCTTTTCGACAAGCCCAACTGGGTGGGTTCGGAGTTTGATGAGCAGGTGAACTACCAGCGCGCGATGGAGGGTGAGCTGGAACATACGGTGAGCACGCTGGCCGATGTCGAATCGGCGCGGGTGCATCTAGTGTTGCCGCATGACTCGCTCTTCCGCGAGGAGGAGCGGCCGGCCAAGGGCTCGGTGGTGCTGCATCTGCGAAACGCCACGCTGGCCGATGGCGAAGCCGAGTCGATTCGCAATCTGGTGGCCTCGGCGGTGGACGGGCTGACGCCGGACCGCGTGGTGCTGGTGGATGCGGCAGGGCACCTGCCCCTGGGGCCGAAGACCCCCGAGTCCCTGCGGCTGAGCGCCGAACAGGCGCTTGAAGAAAAGCTGATCTCAACCCTGGAGCCGGTGACCGGGGCCGGCAACGTGCGCGCCTCTGTGACACTGGACTATGACCCGGATGCGACCGAGGAGACGCGGGAGATCTATGACCCCAGCCAGACGGCCACGCTCTCGATGCAGAGAACGCAGCAGACCAGCGGCGGACAGACGGTTGCGGCGGGAGTTCCGGGCGCGGCCTCGAATGCGCCCAACACGCAGGCTCTGCCGGTCTATCCCAAGCAGACCGCGCCGCCGGAGAGCTCGACCACGGAGTCTGGAACGTATGGCGTGTCGAAGACCGTTCGGCATCTGGTCGAGAATTCCGGACGGGTGCGCCGGCTGACCGCAGCGATTGTGGTGAATGACAAGTTGATGCGGCCGGCAGCCAGGGGTGCGGCGGCCCAGTGGCAGCCCTGGCCGGCAGCCGACCTGAGAAACCTGACGGCGCTGGCCCAGGCCGCGGTGGGGTTTGACGCCGCGCGCGGCGATCTGCTGACGGTGCAGGATCTGGCGTTTGAAGAGAATCGCTCGACGCAGACTGTCTCCGCTCCGCAAAAGATCCTGGCGACTGTGGAGAGCTCGCCGGTGCTGGTCAAGTACATCGCACTTTTGCTGGGGCTGCTGGCGGTCGTGGCGTTCGGAGTGAGACCAGCGCTATACCTGGCCCATGACGAGTTGGCGGACGGAAGCGCCCGCGGAGGCAAGGCAAAGGTGCATGAGCTTCATGGACAGCCGACGGAACCTGCGGGATTGAACCCGCCCGTTTCTTCTACTCCGGACCCGGAGCGGTTACGCGCACAGGAGATCTTCGACCAGGTGACGGGGCATTTGAAGCGGGAACCGACGCAGAGCTCGCGGCTGTTGCAGAGCTGGATTCATTCCGAGTAGCCGCTTCAGGGGCACAGCAGGGGGAGGATGGACAGGATGGCGGAAGAAGGAATCGAACTCGAAACACCAGGGAAACGGGTTTCGGCCAGCCTGAACGGGGTGCGTAAAGCTGCGGTGCTGCTGGTGGCCGTGGGTGAAGAACTGGCCAAAGAAATTCTACGTGACCTGCCCGAAGCGGACGTACAGCGGCTGACCGAGGAGCTGGCCGATCTGCGCGGCGTGACGCCGGAGCTTTCCAGCCAGGTTCTCGAAGAGTTCTGGCAGATGCTCGAAACCCAGAACTTCATGGTGCACGGCGGACTGGACTATGCCAGCCGCCTGCTGGTGGAGACCTTCGGCAGAGAGCGCGCCGACGACCTGTTGATGCTGGTCCGGCGCTCGCAGGAAGCCGCGCAGGGTAACCTTGCCAAGCTGCAGCGCACTGACCCGCAGCAACTGGGCAAGCTGCTCGACGCCGAGCATCCGCAGACGATCGCCCTGGTGCTGGCGCACCTGGACCCGAAGCGGGCCTCGCAGGTGCTGGACAATCTGAGCGAAGAACACAAGGTCGTATCGATCCAGCGGCTCGCCGAGATGCGGCAGTTCTCGCCGGAGATGGCGCAGAAGGTGGCGCACATTCTGCACCGCCGCCTGGAGAGCGTTGGCGATACGGCGCGCAAGAGCTACTCGGGGTTCAGAGCGGTGGCCGATCTGTTGAACCGGCTGCCGGCCGAAGAGTCGAAGAAGATTCTGGAGACGATTGAGGAGGGTCAGCCGGAGCTGGCGCTCAGCATTCGCAACCTGATGTTTACGTTTGAGGATCTGGTAACGGTGCCGCCGGCGACGATTCGCGAGATCGTAGGCGGTGTGGACAAGCGGCAACTGGCGATGGCTATGCGCGGCGCGAACGAGGAGCTGCGCGCACAGATCTTCAAGGCCATGAGCTCGCGTGCCGTGGAGATGCTGAAAGAGGACATGGAGGTGCTGGGGCCGGTGCGCTCACGCGAGGTGGCCCAGGCGCAGCAGGAGATTCTGAACCTGGCGCGCCGGCTGGAGGCGGAGGGCAAGGTGGTTCTGAAACTCGAAACCGGCGACGAGATGCTGGCCTGAGTCCACGCAGGATGCGGGACGGGAATGGGTGAGGCGGGGGTGAGCCATGCAGGGCGGACAGCAAAGATGGATCGAGGTCTTCGAGTATCCGGCAGGTCCGGAGCCCCCGCCGACATGGGGGGGCCTGGCCGAGGCCGCTGCAGTCCGCTCGGGCGCATCCCCTGGGTCAGGGGATGCGCCCGTGAACGGCTCTTCCGCGCAATTTGAACAGCGCCTGGCGGAGGAGGTGCGGCGCAGCTTCGATGCGGGACGCGCGCGCGGCATTGAAGAGGGTCGTGCGGCCGAGTACGAGGCGCAGTTGTCGGCGCGTAGGAACGAGGAGAGGCTGCGCGGCAGCCAGATGGCGGGGCTGGTTGCGCAGTTTGATCGCGAGCGGGAGAGCTATCTGCACGCTGTGGAGCATGAAGTGGTGGAGCTGGCCCTGGCCGTGGCGGCGCGCATCCTGCGGCGAGAGGCCCAGATGGACCCCCTGCTGCTGACCGGTGCGGTGCGCGTGGCCCTGGGACAGCTTTCGCAATCGACCGAGGTACGGCTGAAGGTGCCGTCCACGGAGCTGGACCTCTGGACCGAAGCAATGAGGCATCTGCCGAACCTTGCCGTCAAGCCCACGGTGGTTCCGATGGCCGAGATGAGGACGGGAGAGTGCCAGATGGAGACCGCGCTGGGGTCCGTGGATTTGGGAGTTCGCTCCCAACTGGGCGAGATCGAGCGCGGATTCTTCGATCGCGCCGGGAGGCGGGGTGCCAGCCCGGAGGCGGTGGCCAGCTCCGGCGTCGTCGTGGCCCCGGAGACTCGTCCATGAACGCGCTGCTGGGGCGCTACTTTGCGCGATTGCATCGCAGCCAGCCCTGGCGCTGGCGCGGACACGTGATGGAGTCTGTGGGACAGACGGTGGAGTCGGCCGGCCCGCTGGCCTCGGTGGGCGAGTGTTGCGAGATTGTGGATCGCGACGGCCGCGCGCACGCCGCTGAAGTCATCGGGTTTCGAGGAGCGCATCTGCTGTCGATGCCGGTTGAGAGCACCGAAGGGGTGCGCTTCGGCGACGCGGTCGTTGCGCTCGGAGTTCATCCCGAGATCGAGGTTGGACCGGCGCTCATGGGCCGGGTTCTGAATGCCGAGGGCGCGCCGATTGATGGCGGACGGCCTCCTTCGCTGACGGCGTCTCTGCCGCTGGACGGCGCGGTGCGCTCGCCGCTGGACCGGGTGCCGATTCGCACCGCGCTGGGCACGGGGATTCGTGTTCTCGATGCTCTGCTGACAGTGGGGCGCGGCCAACGCGTGGGAATCTTCGGCGGATCGGGCGTGGGCAAGAGCACGCTGATCGGCATGATGACCCGTAACACGGAAGCGGACGTAACTGTGGTGGGACTGGTCGGCGAGCGCGGCCGTGAAGTGGGCGAGTTTCTTGAGGACTCCCTCGGCGAAGAGGGGCGTGCGCGCTCAGTGGTGCTGGTTTCAACCTCGGACCAGTCGCCCCTGCTGCGCATGCGGGCGGCCCTGGCGGCCACGACTGTGGCTGAATACTTTGCCGCGCAGGGGAGGCATGTACTTTTGGTTCTGGATTCGCTGACGCGCTTTGCCATGGCGGCGCGTGAGATCGGACTGGCTGCCGGCGAGCCGCCGACGGCCAAGGGCTATACTCCGTCGGTCTTTACCAGGCTGGCGCGGCTGGTGGAGCGGACGGGGCACTTTCAGACGGGGTCGATTACCGCGTTTTACACCGTACTGATGGAGGGCGACGACCAGCAGGATCCGCTGGTGGATGCGGTGCGGTCGCTGTTGGACGGCCATGTCGTGCTCTCCCGCGCGCTGGCGTCGGAGGGATGGTATCCGCCGGTCGAGGTGCTGGATTCGATTAGCCGGTTGATGCCGGCCGTGGCCGACACCGGCCATCGCGAGCAGGCTGCGCTGGTGCGCCGGATGCTGGCGGTCTATGCGCGCTCGGAGGACCTGGTAAGAATTGGAGCGTACAAATCTGGAGCCGATCCGGATCTGGACCGGGCGCTGCAGGCACGCGGGGCCATGCGCGCCTTTATGACGCAGAGCGCGGAGGAAAGCGCCACGCTGGCTGAGACCAGGAAAAGGCTGGCCATGCTGACCGAGGAGATCTGAGCGATGGCGGTTTCGCGCGCGCTGAAGCGATTGCTTCGAATTCGTGAACTGGAAGAAGAGCAGAGCCGTCTTGCGCTGGAGTCGGCACTGGGCGAGCTGCGCGAGCTGGAAAGGGCGCTCCACAGGTCGGCGGAGCGCGGAAGACTGGTGCGGCAGCTGATGGCGGCCGGTGTGGAGACGGGGGAACTGGCCGACCGGCTGGCGGGCCTGGCAGAGGCATGCGCGGCA
Source organism: Acidobacteriota bacterium (assembly GCA_021836865.1). Lineage (GTDB taxonomy): Bacteria > Acidobacteriota > Terriglobia > Terriglobales > Acidobacteriaceae > Telmatobacter. The sequence goes on along the minus strand of JAKBHH010000067.1, from coordinate 13,605 downwards.
GCGCGCGCGGCGGAGTGGCTGGCGGGACGCAGGCCTGCCGCCGAGAGAGAGGTGGAGGAACAACGCGAGGAATTCCTGGTCAGCAAGACGGAGCGGCGACAGGCCGAGACCCTGATCGACGCCGTGGAGACACGCGACGCGATCGAGGCGGAGAGAAAGGCCCAATACGGATTGGACGACTGGCATCGCTCCCGCCGAAGGCCAGCGGGCAACGGTTCCCCTGACTGAGCGGCGATTCTTAAAAAGCACCGAGGGTCCCAGATCGCGTGCGAGCAGTGCGGACCGGGAAGCAACCTCTCACCTGAAAACTCTCCAACCTTCCTCTCCTCCGTTTGGCACATCTCCTGCAGGATTCTGTTGCATGACAGTTGCCCCATCCATTCCCGGCGCGACGATCAGAGCGAACCAGACAACCGCGGGCCTGCCGTCGGTCTCAGTGCCGGCATCGGGCCAGAGAGGAATTGCAGCGCAGGGGGCGCAGGGATCGGAACCAGTTCAGGGGCCACAAGGGCGCGCCGTCACGCCGCAGGAGCGATGGCGTTCCATGCTGGCGTCGGCCGGGGTAAGCACGGGGCCCGACCCGGCTTTGCGCTCTCCGGTGGGAGCCGACGCATCCATGCCGGCACGGAGCGCGCTGCAAGCCAATCTACAGCGCGCCTCCAGCGGAGTATCGGACCCAGTAAGAGCAATAAGAAGCAGTGCGGAGGCCGATGCGCAGCGCGTCCAGGTGGACCGCGGCGTCAGCAAGCCTGCAAAGCGGGACAAGCAGCGAGTCCGCGGGCATGAGAAAAAGCCTTTGGACAACCAGGCATCCACAGCGGTTGCGGTTGCGCATCCACAGGAGATGATACCGGCCGTTGCCCCGCTGGCCATGCCCGTTGTGAGTTCGGGTCTACCCCTACCGGCGACAGCCGGTCTGTCAGCAAAGGGCGGAGCCTCTTCTTCTTCGGCAGGGTTGCCGTTATCGGCAGGCCTATCAATGTCAAACGAGATGTCAGACGAAAGGATCGGCCCATCGGGTGCAGGTCATCTCGTCTGGGCTCCAGGGACTGTCGGACTACGGGACGCCATTCTACCGGGCACGGCTCATTTTGCTTTGCCCCCAGACTTAGGACAGGCGCCGATGCATACTCCGGTTGCAACGGGGAAGACTGCCGCAAGTGCGGAAGCGCCTGGAGTTGAAGGCTCGCCCGCTGGAGAGGGTGTGCGGCCGGTACTCGCGCCGTCTCAGCAGGCACCCGCGACTTCGGCCGCTTTGCTGGGCCGTGAGGAACAATTGCCGGCCTCACTCTGGATTGCGCAGGGGACAAAGGCGGCAGCGGGCCAGACAGATATCTCGCCGGCGACCACCGCATGGCAGAACGCTGCCGCTGGCAGCCAGTCGCTCACTGCCGAAGATTTTGCGAAAGACGCAGCAACCTACGACGCGGGCGGAAAGAGCGGCGGCATCAGTGCGCCAGTCCCGAAATCTCGGCGACCCAACTTTGCCGCATCCCGGGAGCTCGCGGTTGCCACGGCCCATTCCGCGGGGCCGGTTGCAGCAGTCGCAACCGCAAGTCCGATGGGCCACGGGCCGATGACGCTGACGGTGGAAACAAACAGGGGCGCTGGTGCGACGGCAACTTCAGGCAACGTTGTGCCGCCTTCGGTGCATGAAACGTTTGCGGCGCTCGATCAGGGAGCCGCCACCGCCGGAGTCTCCTGGACCCGCGCCAGTGCGCGTCAGGCGGAGGCGGGGTATCAGGATCCAGCGCTGGGCTGGGTGAGTGTACGGGCGCAGTCAAATATGGACGGGATTCATGCCGCACTGGTGCCGGGTTCTGCGGATGCGGCGCAGTCGCTGAGTGGCCACCTGACCGGACTGAATGCATATCTGAGTGAGCGGCAGATGCAGGTCGAGTCCCTGCACGTGGCGCCGCCGGAGAGCCACTGGGATGGGCAGGGAACCGGGCAGGGAGCGGGACAGGCGATGAGCCAGAGCGGCGGCGAGTCGCACGGGCAGTCTCCCGGGCAGCAGTCCAATCAGAACGTTTACGCGGAACGGCAATCCGGCGCAACCGCGGCGCCGTCTGCGGGGGGCGGAGCCGTGAGCACATCTCGATCGCAAACGGGTTCCAGACTGGAAACACAAGCCGGGCTCACGGCTGGCGGAGGAACCTATGTATCGGTAATGGCATGAGCGGCAGCGACAAAGGCGCAAGCGCCATGGACAGATGGCAGGCAGGGAAGAAACGAAACGCAAGGAGGGGCAATGGCAGCAACGGGAATCTGGAATCATTTGGCGTCGGCGCAGATTCATGGCGGGACACGTCCTATGTCGAGTTCGTCCAACTCACCCAGCGGAACGGGCGCAACGGGCAGCTCAGGCAGTGCGAGCGCCAGCGCGGCAACGATCTCGGCAAACGACTTTCTCTCTCTCCTTGTAACGGAGATGCAGAATCAGGATCCGACGGCGACCACGGACCCGATGCAGTACGTGAACCAACTGGTGAACGTGAACAGCCTAGAGCAGTTGATCTCGATCAACCAGACGCTTTCGACGGCGACGGGATCCTCTGGCACCGGCACAACGACCGGGACGACGCCCACTGGAGGCAGTATCACGGCGTCCGGCGCAAGCCAACCCGCCTCGGGCTCGACATTGCAACCGGCGGCGGTAAGCCAGCGGCTGAGCGCGCATGTAGCCGAGCCGGCCTCTGGGCTGCGGAGCATGGAGGCCGCAAGCCCGGCGGGCAACCTGACTATCCCGCAGTCCAACCCTTCCGCGCAGCGTGTGGCGCAGGCGCTGAGCGGCATTCCGGCCACGCGATAGACGCGTGCCGGCTGACGCGGGCCACGCTCGATCGCGACGCAAGGGCGGCCGTGAGGCCAGCCCGGAACCCTGAAACGAACACCGAGGAGAAGCACGATGGCTAGCTTTTTTATTCCGCTGACAGGCCTGGAGGCCGATTCAACGTCACTGAACACGATCGCCAACGATTTGGCGAACATGAGCACGACGGCCTTCAAGGGCCAGTCGGCGAATTTCTCCGATCTGTTCTACCAGCAGATCGGTTCGGCCGGATCGGGCGATCCCCTGCAGGTGGGTGCGGGGACGCAAGTGGCCTCGATCTCCACCGACTTCACGCAGGGCTCGATCAACTCGACTGGATCGTCGACCGACGTGGCGCTGAACGGCAACGGATTCTTTGTTGTCAACAACGGCGGCGTGAGCGAGTACACGCGCGCCGGGAATTTCTCCCTCAACTCAAGCGGCGGCCTGATAACGCAGAGTGGGCAGAGCGTAATGGGCTATCCGGCTGTGAACGGGGTGGTGAACACCAACTCGCCGCTCACGCCGATCAGCATTCCCGTAGGCCAGGTGGAACCGCCTAATGCGACGACGACAATGGCCATGACGGCGAATCTGAACGCCACCTCTGCCGCAGGTGCGACCTTTCCGGGCCAGGTAACGATCTATGATTCGCTGGGCGTGAGTCACGTTGCGACGGTCACGTATACGCAGACGAGCACGAATACCTGGGGCTACTCGGTGGCCCTGCCGGCCAGTGATTTTACCTCCGGCACATCGACGCCGGTGACGGGTACGATGACCTTCGATGCCAGCGGGAACCTGACCACCGTGACGCCGACGGGAGGAGCGGCGCAGACGGTTGGGACGGCGGTGGGAGACATATCGCAGATTCCCGTGGCGTTCACCGGGCTGGCCGATGGAGCATCGAATCTGAACATCCAATGGAATCTGCTGGGAACCAGCGGCACGCCCACCATCAGCCAGGTGGCGGCATCGTCCGCGGTGAGCGCGACTTCGCAGAACGGCTATGAGAGCGGCCAGTACCAGAGCTTTACGATCGGCTCGGACGGCACCGTTTCGGCAACGTTTTCCAACGGCCAGCAGATGGCAGTAGGACAGGTGGCACTGGCGAACGTAACGAACGTGCAAGGGTTGAGGATGCTGGGCGATGGCAACTACGCGACGACGATGGCAAGTGGCGCGGCATCTGTGGGCACGTCCGGGACAGCCGGCCTGGGCACCCTGCAGGATGGTGCACTGGAAGAGTCGAACGTGAACATTTCAGCAGAGTTTTCAAACCTGATCATCGCACAGCGCGCCTTTGAGGCAAACTCAAAGGCGGTGACGACATTTGACACGGTGACACAGGAAACGATCAACATGATCCACTAATCCACGAGGCTGCGGGCCAGTCGTCTCAGGGCCGGTCCGCGGCGCGCGGGTGGACCTCGACAAAGAGCCCTTTGGCATGAGCCAGCGTCTTGCCTTCGCCGTCGAGGATACGGGCATCGGTCCAGCGTTTGCGACCCTCGATGCGGACCACGCGGCCCTCCATGCGAAGAGGCTTGGCGCTGGGCACCGGGAGCAGATAATCGACCTCCATATGGCGGGTCATGGAAGAGATGCCGCTGGCGCGCACGGCTTTGCTCATGGTCTCATCGAGCAGTGTTGCGATGATGCCGCCGTGCAGGTAACCGGGATGGCCGCAGAAATCGTCGCTGATGTTGGCCTGACTCACGACGGAACCGTCTTCGGCGAGGAGAAACTCAAGTTGCAGACCGCCGGAGTTGGCCGGGCCGCAGCCAAAACAGCGGTTCTGGGCGGCATGTTGCAGAGGCGTCATTTTCTCATCGGGAGTGGCCATTTTGAGTAGAGTAACGTTGACGGGCAACTGCTGGCTAGGACGCACGGGCGAATAAGATAAGGGCTGATGGCTGCTTATTCACCGACTCGGCTACAACCTGGTCTCCCTTTGATTCCGGTCCGCGCTCGGGGTGTCGCATTCCTGGGGCTGGCGGGACTGGTGCTTGCGGGGCTGGCGCTGGCTGGGTGCCACGGGACGGCAGTTCTGACCACGCAGCAGGCCGAGGGGAAAGACCTCTACCAGGTACGCTGTGCGCACTGCCATGAGGACAATGACCTGGGCCTGAAGAAGGTTCCGCCGAATCTGCGTGGCGTCTTCAATCAGCCGGTGTTGCCCAGCGGTGCACCGGCGACGGATGAGAACGTAAAGCGCGTCGTGTTGTCAGGCAAGGGCATGATGCCCTCGTTTGCGGGACGCTTCACGGAGGAGCAGATGGCGGCGCTGCTGGCTTACCTGCACACGGGGTTGCGCTGACCGGTGAGCCGGCATCCCTGCAAACCCGCGGCGTAAAGATTATGGGCGGCAGAACAGGCAGTAGAGAAACTGCTGCTGCGTGCCCAATGGCGTGTTGTGCAGGTCGATGGTAGATTCGACGAGATGAAAGCCGGATCCCAGAGCTTGCGCGAGGGAATCCGCGTCGTAGCGGCAGGTTGCAAGACCGCTGCATTTCATGGGCCCGTCCGGTCCGAAGGTCGCCATGACCACATGACCGCCGGGCTTGAGCGCATGCGACAGCTGGCGTATATAAGCTGTCCGCTGTTCAGGCTGGGTGAGAAAGTGAAAGACGGCCCGGTCATGCCACACATCGAAATGGCTACCAGGCAAAAGGCAGGAGAGGATATCGCCGACCAGCCACCGAACAAGATTATTTGCCTGGCCGAGGCGTCTCCGGGAGCAGTCGAGGGCCGTCTCCGAGATGTCGAGAACGGTCAGATTCGAGTACTTTTCCTGCAACAGATCATCGACAAGCGTGGAATGGCCGCCGCCGATATCGATGACGCGAGCTACTTGAGATGCCACTCGGCGGATGAGATCCACAGAAAGGGTGAGATGGGATGCGTACCAGCTGCCCCCCTCCGGTGCGTTCCTTGCATACACAGCTTGCCAGTGTGTCCTGGGGTCATCTCGCATTTCGGGATCGGGCATCGGGTCTGGCTCCAAATCGATCTCAAAGATGCAATTTTAATGCCGGAGGCGCAAGTTCCGCTGTGCGCTCAACTTGGTGGCTCCGCGTCTGATCTGCCGGATGCAAAGCGAAACTCATCGAGAGCGAGGCCAAGTATACTGGGCTTGCTATGGCGACCGAAAAAACCTTCTACCTTGAGACCTTCGGCTGCCAGATGAATGCCCACGACTCGGAGAAGGTCATTGGCACACTGCAGCAGCAGGGGTACCGGCAGGTTGATTCCGAAGGGGAAGCGGGCCTGATCCTCTACAACACCTGCTCGATCCGCGATAAGGCGGAGCAGAAGGTCTTCAACCGCCTGAACGACTATAAAAAGTTGCATAAGTCCGGGAAGCGATTCGGTGTTCTGGGGTGCGTAGCGCAGCAGGAAGGCGAAAAGATTTTCGAGCGCGCGCCGTACGTTTCACTGGTGTCGGGTTCGGCGTCGTATCGCAAATTGCCCGAGATGCTGGTGCGGCTGGAAGCGGGCGAAACCCGCATAACCGGTCTCGATGACCGGCAGACGGATGAAACGTTTGAGACCGAGTTCACCGCGCGCCAGAATCCATACCGGGGCTACATCACGATTATTGAAGGCTGCGACAAGTTCTGTTCTTACTGCGTGGTGCCGTATACGCGGGGCAAAGAGCGGAGCCGGGGTTCTTCCTCGGTGCTGGCCGAAGCGCGCCGCATCGCCGATCAGGGATACACCGAGATTCAACTGCTTGGCCAGAACGTCAACAGCTATCGCGACCCGGAAGGGAAGTCGAGCTTTGCTGAACTTCTTGCGGCGGTGGGGCAGGTGCATGGAATTCGACGCGTGCGATTTACCACCAGCCACCCGCGGGATTTTACGCGCGATATTGTGGAGGTGATCGACGCGATTCCGACCCTGTGCGACCATATTCATTTGCCGGTGCAGTCGGGATCGAACCGGGTGCTGAAGATGATGGCTAGAGAGTACACGCGGGAGTGGTATCTGGAGCGCATCGGCTGGATGAAGGCAGCCAGGCGCCAGATTTCGTTGTCCACGGATATCATTGTTGGCTTCCCAGGCGAATCCGAAGACGACTTTATTGCCACGATGGACCTGTTGGCGGAGGTGCAGTACGATTGCGTATTCGGCTTCAAGTACTCTGCGCGTCCGAACACACCGGCCCTGACGATGATTGATTCGATCCCGGAGTCGGAGAAGGCGAAGCGGCTGCAAGTGCTACTGGACCGCCAGCGGGAAATCCAGAGGGTCAATTATTCGAAACAGATAGGCGAAATTATTGAAGTGATGGTTGAGGGGCTGAACCCGGCGCGGGAGCAGATTGCAGGCAGGAGCAGCCAAAACAAGCCTGTGAATTTTTCATCGCCTGTACCGATCGCCCCGGCTCCGGGAAGCTACGCAAACGTGAAAATTACAGCGGCGTTTCCCAACAGCCTCGTGGGAGAAGCCATCTAACGAAATAAGGGGAGAGCAGCGGGGGTATTGCGTATGGATATCGAGGTTCGAATTCGCGGTTTGATGATGGACCCGGCAACGAACATGCCGATCGTGGTCCTCAAAGATGTGGGTTCAGACGCAGTGATGCCCATCTGGGTAGGAATTTTCGAGGCAAACGCAATTGCAATTGAGATCGCGAAGGAGAATGCGCCTCGGCCTCTGACGCATGATCTAATGCGCAACCTTATTCATAACCTGAATGCAGAGGTGGAGAAGGTGGTCATCACGGACCTGAAGGATGACACTTTTTTTGCATGCCTCTGGCTGCGCCAGCAAGGTGAGGTGGTGATTGTTGACCTGCGCCCCTCGGATGCGATCGCTGTGGCATTGCGGGCCGATTGTCCCATTTACGTTGCAGAAAAAGTGCTTGAGGCAGCAAAGCTGAACCCGTCGCTGAACCCAGAAGGCGCAACGTCTGACCAGCTTAAAGGCTGGCTTGAAGGCCTGAATGACGAGGATCTCGGCCGGTACAAGATGTAGGCAAGGGCAATGGCCCTGAATGAGGGGGGGGAGGCTTGCAGGGATTGCCCGGCACTATGTTGGGCGACTTTGGTTTACAGAATATACGTTATCGGACATGACATTCCTCTAGTGACGGAATTGAGGCGTCCTTTGGGAGTGGCCCTCAAACCAAGTGACTTGTGCGAAAGGTCGCGCTATAGTTGCTCAGAATCAGGTTCGTAAAGGTGGAGACCTCCCTTGCTTACTGACACCCCAATGGACGCCCTGCAATTTGTCTCGCCGACCTCACGACCACGGAAAATCTCCGAACTCGGTGTTCGCGAGGCGACGCTCGAAGACATCTCCCTGAAGGCGCTCTATCTCAGCGGGCCCTTTTCGGTGCTGGACCTTGCAGACAAAATGTGCATCGGTTTTGAAGTGGCGAATGAGCTCTTCTCTCGGATGCGCGGGAAGCTTTTGTGCGAAGTGACGGGGATGAACGTCAACGTCCCTACGATCGCGATCACCTCGCAGGGCCGGTCAAGAGCCCTGGAACTGCTTAGCCAGTGCCAGTATTCGGGCGCAGCGCCAGTCTCTCTGGCGAGCTATGTAGACCTCGTACGCAAGCAGAGCGTCCGGAATCTGACGGTGGGCCCTGCGGACGTCGAAAAGGCCTTCTCTCACCTGGTGTTTGACGCCAAGACGCTTGCCCAGTTCGGGACAGGCTTGAATTCAGGCGCCCCGATCTTTCTCTACGGGCCGCCCGGTGTGGGTAAGACAGCGGCGGCTGAAACCATGTCGCGCGTAGTAGCCGTGGACGAGGTCTGGATCCCTCATGCGGTTGAGGTGGACGGGCAGATTATCTCCGTCTTTGATCCCGTGATACACCGTCGCAAAACGATTTCTAGCGGTATTGACACCGACAACCGCTGGGTTTTCTGCCATCGTCCCACGGTGATTGTGGGTGGTGAACTCACGATTGATATGCTGGACCTGCAGTTCAATCAGTCGACCCGGTATTATGTGGGTCCTCCGCAGATGAAGGCCAACAATGGAGTGCTGATTATTGACGACTTCGGGCGGCAACGGGTGCTACCTGAAGAGTTGCTGAATCGCTGGGTGGTACCGCTGGACCGCCGCGTTGAGTTCCTGACACTGGCCGGTGGCAGCAAGATCGAAGTTCCATTTGAGATGCTGGTTGTCTTTGCGTCGAATCTCGATCCGACACGGGTCATGGATCCGGCATTTTTGCGTAGAATTCAGACAAAAATCTATATCGGTGCGGTAACGGATGACCACTTCCGAGAGATCTTCCGGCGTGTGGCCGCCGAACACAGTATTGTTCCGGAAGACTCCCTGATCACGGATTTGATTGACTTTGTCAAGAACACCTTGAAGCAGGAGTTGCGCTCCTGCTACCCGCGGGATCTGATCAACCAGATGGTCTGGGCAGCGCGGTACGAAGGAGTGGAATTGAAACTTGACCGGCCATCGATGGCTCGTGCAGTGGACTCTTATTTTGTGCCGAAATCACCGACAATGTAGCAGGGGAACTACCCTGCTTCGCTCCCATTCTGCCGCTGAGAGCGGACTGATTGGGGCTATCGCGGCTGCAATGGCGAGGAGTGCGTGCATCCTGCTATCTCCGCGTGTTCGCCACGCGGATGACTCATTGGTGTTTTAGGAGATTGTCCAGAGACATGAAGACCGCACAGGACGTCCTTGCAGAGAGATTTCAAACAGAACCGCCCACCAGCAACAAGCATTTGATCCGGTGGGTTGAAAAGATGGCAGACCTTTGCCGTCCGGAGTCAATTCACTGGGTCGACGGGTCAAAGGCCGAGTACGACGCGATCTGTGACCGGCTTGTGGTCGCTGGAACATTTGTGCGGCTGAATAAGAAGCAATGGCCCGGGTGCTTTTATGCGCGGTCGGTCCCGAGCGATGTGGCACGTGTGGAAGACCGCACTTTTATCTGTTCCCTGTCCCGCGATAGCGCGGGCCCGACAAATAATTGGGAAGACCCGTTTGTGATGCGGCGACGTCTGAAGCAGCTTTTCCGCGGGTGTATGCAGGGTCGGACCATGTACGTGCTGCCCTTCAGCATGGGGCCGGTGGGGTCGCCGATGTCAGCCATCGGCGTTCAGCTCACCGATTCTGCCTATGTGGTGGCTCAGATGCGGACGATGGCCCGCATTGGAGCGCCTGTATTTGCCGAGATCGATAAGGATGACAAACGCGTGGTGCCGTGCATGCATTCGGTGGGCATGCCGCTCAGGCCCGGACAGTCCGATGTGCCGTGGCCCTGCAACGAGACGAAGTACATTGTGCACTTCCCTGAGACGCGCGAGATCTGGTCCTACGGATCGGGCTACGGCGGCAATGCCCTGCTGAGCAAGAAATGTTTCGCGCTGCGGATTGCTTCCAATATTGCCCGTGACGAGGGCTGGATGGCTGAACACATGCTTATTCTGGGCGTGGAGAGCCCCGAGGGCGAGAAGACCTATGTAGCAGCGGCGTTTCCTTCAGCCTGCGGCAAGACCAATTTCGCCATGCTGATTCCGCCCAAGGCCATGCAAGGCTGGAAGGTATGGACCGTTGGGGATGACATTGCGTGGATTCGCCCGGACGCGCAAGGAAGACTGCGAGCCATCAATCCGGAAGCGGGGTTCTTTGGTGTAGCGCCGGGGACGGGCGAGAAGACAAATCCTGTGGCGATGGCCACGTTGGCGCACAACTCGATTTTTACCAATGTGGCTCTGACGCTGGACGGCGGCGTGTGGTGGGAAGGCATGACAGAGAAGCCACCGGCCGAATGCCTCGACTGGCGCGGGGAGCATTGGACGCCGGAGATTGGCAAGCAGACCGGGCGCACGGCCGCGCATCCTAACGGGCGCTTCACGGCGCCGGCATCGCAGTGCCCCACGATCGACCCTGACTGGGAGTCGCCGGATGGAGTGCCGATCAGCGCGATCATCTTTGGCGGCAGGCGATCCACCACTTTGCCGCTTGTTTACCAGGCGTTCAACTGGTCGAGCGGGGTCTACATCGGCGCGACAATGGGCTCGGAGACCACGGCGGCGGCCAGCGGCGCAGTGGGACAGGTGCGGCGTGACCCGATGGCGATGCTTCCCTTCTGCGGCTACCACATGGGTGACTACTTTCGGCATTGGATCAAAATGCAGCGCGAGCTGGAAGTGACACCGCGGATCTTTCATGTGAACTGGTTCCGCAAGGATGACGACGGAAAGTTTATCTGGCCGGGCTATGGGGAAAACATGCGCATCCTGCGTTGGATTGTGGATCGCGTGCACGGACGGACACAGGGCCGTGAGACGCCGATCGGCTGGGTACCCCACTACGATGATATTGACTGGTCGGGCATTGAATTTTCGCGGACGACATTTAATGGGTTGCTGGAGATTGATCGCATTGCGTGGAAGAAGGAAGTGATTTCACATGAAGAGCTCTTCATTAATCTTCATGACCACCTTCCGCCGGAGATGATCTACGAACGCGAATTGCTGATCTGTCGGCTGTGATGTTTGACTCAAGGCAGGGTGCCGGACAAGGATCGGCTTCAAGCTCGTAGGGGTGCAACGCATAGCTGTGCGGATTCTTCCACTTCAGAGATCTTTCCCGTTTTCTGGTACGTCGCCGGAAAATGATGCGCTGAAACTAAAAGACTTCAATTCGACGGTTCATTTTCCGTTATATTAAAATTGTCAGCAATATCCCAGACACGGCCGGGTTCGCTGTTGCGGACCTTCAAACAGAGCACAATGGCGACGCCCGACGGGAATTGCCATGTCAGCTGTGTATCTTTCTGCCAGTAACCGCTCGACGCACTGAAAAACGCTCAATCAGAAGGTAGCCATGAACATTCCGGATTCCCGTCTCCGTACTCCTCAAGCCCAGGGTCTTTACGAACCACGCAATGAGCACGATGCCTGCGGCATGGGCCTCGTGGCGAGCATTCGCGGAGAGAAGAGCCACGAGATTATCCGCAAGGGTCTTGAGGTGCTGATCAATTTGACGCACCGCGGTGCGGCGGGCAGCGACCCCGAGACGGGCGACGGCGCGGGTATCCTCATTCAGATTCCGCATGTATTTTTTGCGCGGGAATGCGGTGAACTAGGCATGCAACTGCCGGAGCCGGGAGCCTACGGTGTGGCGATGTGCTTTCTGCCGGTGGACAAGCACAGCCGCCTGCAGTGCGAGGGCGTCTTCGAACGCATCGCGCAGGAAGACGGATTGACTGTGCTTGGCTGGCGCGACACGCCGGTGAATGGCGACGCGATTGGCCGCGAGGCGCGTGCGTCGCAGCCATACATCGAGCAGCTCTTTGTGGGACGCCCCGCGGGCCTGGACGAGGACGGCTTCGAGCGTTTGTTGTATCGGGTTCGACGCCGTACCGCAAATGAGATTGCGGAATCGGAGATTGAAGGGAAAGAGGACTTCTACATCCCGTCATTCTCCTGCCGCACCATTATCTACAAGGGGCTGATGCTGGCGCCTCAGATCGAGAAGTTCTACTTCGAGTTGGCGAACCCGCTTGTGACGAGTGCGCTTTGCCTGGTGCATCAGCGCTTTTCGACCAACACATTTCCGAGCTGGAAGCTGGCACACCCATATCGCTACATTGCGCACAACGGCGAGATCAATACGATTCGCGGCAATGTGAGTTGGATGAACGCACGGCAGTCAGTGCTGGAAAGTCCTTTGCATGGCGACCAGATTGACAAGCTCTTTCCGGTCATTGTGCCGGGAGGCAGCGACTCGGCGTCGCTCGACAATGCCGTCGAGTTCCTCTTTCAATCAGGTCGCTCCCTTCCCCACGTCATGGCCATGCTGATCCCTGAGGCTTGGTCCGCGAATCCCGATATGGATGAGGACAAGCGTGCGTTCTATGAATATCACGCGTCCCTGATGGAGCCCTGGGATGGACCTGCGGCAATTGCGTTCACGGACGGGCGCGTGATTGGCGCTACGCTTGATCGCAACGGATTGCGCCCTGGGCGCTACATCGTGACGAAAGACGATCTGGTCGTACTGGCCTCTGAAGCGGGCGTGATCGAGGTTCCCGCCGAAGATATTCGCAAGAAGGGCCGATTGCAGCCGGGCCGCATGTTCCTTGTGGACACGGTGCAGAAGCGGATCATCTCGGATGCAGAGATCAAGCGGGATCTTGCAGCACGCCAGCCGTACGGAAAGTGGCTGCAGCAGCAACAGGTAACGATGGAACAGTTGCCTGAGCCCGCGCGACTGATCGCATCCAATCCTGAGACGCTACTGCGCCGCCAGCGCGCGTACGGGTATAGCGAAGAGGATCTGCGCATCGTGCTTGGGCCGATGGGCGCAAAGGGCGAAGAGCCGATTGGCTCCATGGGAACCGACACGCCCCTTGCCTGTCTGTCAGACCGTCCGCAGCCGCTGTTCAACTACTTTAAGCAGCTCTTCGCGCAAGTCACGAATCCGCCGATTGACCCCATCCGCGAAGAGATGGTGATGTCGCTGATCAGCTATATCGGCACGGAGCGCAACATCCTGGATGAGACTCCAGAAAATTGCCACACTCTCAAGCTCCCGCATCCCATCCTAAGTAATCGGGACCTTGAGAAGTTGCGCCGCATCTCATCGGGCGACCTTCTGGCGACGACTCTACCTGCCCTGTTCCGCGCGGCGGATGGCGAGGTGGGGCTGCGGCAGAGTCTCGATGATTTGAGCAGCAGAGCCGCACATGCGGTCAACTCCGGCTATTCCCTGCTGATTCTCTCGGATCGTGGCGTGGATTCAACCTATGCACCGATTCCCAGCCTGCTGGCGATGGCTGCGGTTCACAACCGCCT
>JAKBHH010000164.1 GCA_021836865.1 Acidobacteriota bacterium | reverse complement strand
GGCGTTATCCGCAATGACGATGAGCGGGCGTCCCGTGTCATGCAACAGATCCGTCCGAAACTCCAGGTCCTTATTCTCGTTCATCCGACCTTCAAAGGAACGCAATTTCCTGTCTCCGCGTGGACTGACTGCGCTGATCAAGTTAATTCTGAAGCGACCGCCGCTGTCCTGTGCAACTGGTGTTTGGCCCACCTTCCCCCAGGTCGTGCCACGAAGCGAGTCGGCGCATATGGCTGCTTCATCTACTAAATAAATGACGGCCCCACGCTTTCTCGCCAGTGCGTGAACCTGCGGAAACGTTCTCTTCAAGTACTTCTCAATCGACTTCGGGTCCTGTTGGTACGAGCGATAAATAGGTCGCTGCGGACTCAACCCAAGATGGGTCCACAGTCGGCTGATCCCGCTGTTGCGCAATTCCACTCCGAACCGTCGTTTCAGCAAACTCCGTATGATACCGAGCGTCCAAAGACAAAACGCGAGCTTGTGCTGCTGCGGGCTATCTTCCGTAACCGCCTCATGCAGCCAACGCATCAGCTTCTCGTCAATCTTCCTTGGCCGTCCCCACGCTTGCCCTCCCGTAACGCATCCTCCCCTCTACTGCGATATCGCGTCAGCCATCTGAACAACCTCCCGATATCCACCCCATCGAGATGCGCGGAGTGTAGGTTCTCAGCATGGGATACATCTACTGCTCGAGCAGCGCTGTTACGGCGCCGTCGCGGTCCTCTCCGCAATGAGCCTCCCCATGGGCGCACGACCGGGTTGACAGAGTGGCCGTCCCATAGAGGGTGACGTACTGCGCAACGGCGCCGACAGGCGGTGTCACCGCAAACTTTGCCGTGAACGCCGCGCTTGGGCGCAGCGCCCGCCGGATCACACGACCGATTGACGTGACTTTCCAGCCACCCGGTACCGTCAAACTTAGTCGGACATCCCGCAGAGTTTCATTGCCACCCGCGCTCAATGAAACGCGCACCAGGGTGCGGACACCGGGCTTGAAGGTCTTCGGTGCCGAGATGGTCACCTGCCTGCTGCCTATCGCCGCACCGACTGTGTAGGACGCGCGCAGCGGCAGATTGGCGAGTGCCGAAGAGTCTCCGACATATACTCGATAGGTACCGGCGGATTCCGTCCAGCCATCATGACCCCACCACCATTCTTCTCTCGGCTCGATGACGAAGTGCACAACCTTCGATTGTCCGGGGGCAAGCGCAACGCGCTGGAATCCGACCAGCTGGCGCGGTGGCTCCCCAGTGGCTTGCGGCATGCCGAGATACAGCTGTGCCACGTCGGCACCAGCCACATCTCCAACGTTTGTCACCCGCGCGCTGACCTGCAGCGGGGTCACTCCATTGATGCGAGTGCTGCCAAGCGTCAGGTCGCTGTACCTGAAATGCGTGTAGGACAACCCGAAGCCGAAAGGGAACATCGGCTTGATATGATTGGCGTCATACCAGCGATAACCGACGAAGATCCCGTCGGAGAAGAGTTGCGCTCGTCCTCTCGAGTTTTTGTGTGACCGGCGGACCACACCCGGTCGTAAAATGCCGGGCCCCCACATCCTCGGATTCGAGGTCGGCATCTGTTGCTCATCAACTGGCCATGTCTGTACGACATGACCAGAGGGATCGGCGTCTCCGAAAAGCACCGCGGCAATTGCCCTTCCGTCTACTTGGCCTGGGTACCACGCTTCCAGCAAAGCGGAGACTTTGCCTAGCCATGGCGCCGCAACCGGTGCGCCGGTGTCGAGGACCACTATAGTGTGTCGATTTGCTGCGGCCACCGCTGAAATTAGCTCATTCTGCCCGCCGCCCAGACCTATAGTCGCGCGGTCGTTGAAAGCACCCGCCGGTGGCGCCGCGGGGCCATAGGCCTTTCCCCCGCCCTCACATTCGAGGTCATCGGCGAAGACAATGGCAATTTGTGCCTTCTTGGCGACAGCTACGGCTCGACGTATCAGTGAGGTAATATCCTCTGGATCGGGTGAGTCAGGTGGATTGCTGCCCTGCGCGTAAGTTACTGTCACACCCGGTCCGACTAGGGCTTTAATGCCCTGGAGCGGCGATACGACGTAGGGCGGGTTCACTTGTCCGCTTCCGCAACCGACCGCCTTTGGATATGCAGATCCCGCCGCACCGAGCACGGCAATAGAGTGAACGCGTTGCCTGCTGAGGGGTAGCAGATGAGAATTCTTGAGAAGTACCGTGCCTTGCTCAGCAACGCGCATGGCCACCGCCGTATGTGCAGAACTGGTCACCACCGCTTGCGGAGATCCAGTGTCGGGGTGATTAAAGAGGCCGAAGCGGAACTCCTGGCGGAGCATGCTCGATACCATGGTGTTCAAGCGCGCCATTGACACTTGACCGCTGGCGACGGCTTCGATTAGCGGCTTGCCAAAATGACCCGGGTACGGCATAGAGAGATCGAGACCGGCATCAGCCGAGCCGATCGTACTACGAGCACCATCATAATCGCTGGTTATGAAGCCCTGGAAATTCCAGCGCCTCTCGGTGGTGTCCTTCAACAGGTACGGGTTCTCGTTTGCCGGAATGTTGTTGACTATCGCGCCCATCGTCATAATTGCGCCGACGTGCGCATTCACTATGGCCCGGCGGAACGGAGGCAGGTAAATCTCCTGGAGAGCGCGAACGCCAACGATTGAGTCACCTCGACCGGCTTGTTCCTGATCGTAGGCGGCGACATGTTTGGCAGTTGCAATCACATCCTGAGACTGAATGCCTTTGATCTCGGCGACGGCTAGTTTGCCGCATAGGAACGGGTCTTCTCCGCAGGTTTCCCAAGCCCGTCCCCATCTCGGATCTCGCAGGACGTTAATCATCGGACCGAAGATGACATTGATTCCTTTAGCTTTGGCTTCTTCGCCTATGACTTTCCCGTATTCATACATCAGATGCGGATTCCACGTAGAAAATCCGGCAACCGGTGCCGGCAGTGCTGTAATATTCTCTTTTCCATCCCCAACACCAGCGGGGCCGTCATTCAATTTAAGCGCGGGTATGCACAAGCTAGGAACGCCCGTGACATAACCGCCGTAATCGTGGGAAGGCTCAACGCCGTGCACCATCGAAACTTTCTCGGCAAGAGTTAACGTCGGCAACAGCATTTGCAACCGCCGAGAGACGCTGAGCGAATGCTTGAGCCACGGACAGGCCGAAGACGATGACGACGCAGTTGTGGATCCCGTTACCGTCTGTGCGTGAACTACATTGCAGGCACCAAACGCAAGAGTCAGGAAGCACATCATCGCCGATGTCGATGTCGTCGGGCGCAATAGCCAGCGGCTCATGGGAACTCCTCGGTTTTTCGGTGTCGAGTCAGGTGAATAGCGGTAGTTGTAACGCTTGCAATGTGTCCTCACCAACGCGACATTGTCGGCGCGCAAGCTCCTGGCGCTTCACGACGGGCGCGGCGCCCAGGAGGCGCTCTTCGCGGAGCTGAAGTCCCAGACCCAGATGGATTACATCCCCTGCAGACGCCGCGGCGCGAATCAGACCTGGCTGCTCTCGGCGATCACGGCCCACAACCTCAACCGCGAGCTGCAGATGTCGGTCGAGGAGCCTGCACGCGGCACCACCGTACAGCGCGCCCCGTGGCTGCCGTTCGTGCGCCTCGGCACCCGCAGGATGAGGTTGATCCAACGCGCCGGCCGACTGACCACGCCCAATGGCCGTCTCACGCTCACCTTGTCCGCCAATCCTGATGTGCAAACCGAGTTGTTGCATCACTTGAGGGTCGCTGCCTGAGAAAATGACGCCGATTTATGCAATGACTGGGTACACAGATCTTTTCTAACGGCCGGCCATTGGGCGCTGGGTGACGAGACAGACGTCATATCTACCGGTTGCAGAGGTGTGTGTGTGTTCGAAAGTCGTGTTGCAGAGGAGTAACCCAGATGGCTTTGACCGGCTCGGCGTGGCGGTGAAACCGCTCGAGCTTGCCACGACCTTGATGTCGCCGAGACAGCGCCAGTTGGCGGCCCTGTAGCAGGTGCCGGTGAAGCGCGGTTTCTCGACGAAGGTCTCGATCGGGACCGGACGGTATGAGGAGGCAGTGGTGCGCAACACGGCGATTTGCTTCGCTCTCGGCGTGCCGCCTGGTGGCACGCGCGACATCCTCAATCGCAAGCAACCGAACGGCGTGTACCCGCTGCTCAATCCACGGTGCCGCAACCTGCGGTGCTCGAAGGTCGAACTCATGAAGGCGGTCACCGAGATGGTCCACCGTCATTCTGCGGGTCTCCTCGTGGCCACAAGCTGCCTGTTCCGGGCTGCCAAGCTCAAGGCCTGAAGGTATAAGCCGCCTCGGCACCATCCGGATGAACATCTTCCTCATTGCGGGCAAGCTCGATTTCCCCGGCATAAACCCTGACGCCGCCGCGTAACCCATTTGCTTTTCGGCAGAGCCCAAATTCTTGAGCCAGCGAAGGTATCGATGAGCCGGACGGAGCACTGCCGGTGCATTGGGAACCTTTCAGGCATATATACGAGCATAGGCGTCAATATACTGCAAAGGCAAGCTTCTGCCGTCAGAATTTCAGTCTTTTTGATTGAAGTTCACGAACAGGCGGGAGGGCCGTAGACGCGAGTAATCGCCTGGGCGGCTCCAATGCCTTCGACGCGGCGATAAGCCCGGAAGCCTGCGCACGACGGCGTGGTTCTATTGCTCAATCCACGCTTGGTCGCTTTTGTATGGACGGGACCGGGTGAACTCGATGCCGTGACCGAGGCCGTACTGGATCAACGACGCGTTCACGAATTCGCCGCCGTTGTCGACATCCAAGTGCCCGGAGTGCGAAGGGCAGGTTCAGTCGAATGTGTTCGAGCATTTCCACCACCAAGCCGCTTTCACGCACTACCAGAGGTGCCGGTGCAGCCAATGCCGACATCGATCAGAGCAAGCCTGTTTGACGTAACTCCCGCGGTTGACCTCTTCACAGTGTGCGACAAGATCCATCTCCATGCCGCAGCCCGACCGCTCCGGACGGCAAAACTGCGCACCGGCCCCGCAAAAGTCGATCGATCGTCGATGACAGAATCTTCAGTCGCATCGGTTCATGAAGCATGAAGTGATGACTACGTGCGATCGTCTGGCGACACGGATTCTTCGACACCAGCGATGCGACCTGATCTCGACGAACCGGACCGGCGAGAGTCCGAGCTCGTTGGTCAGGCGTATGCGCGCGCGGTTTCCACCGGCTTCGAGCTGCACGGTCTGGCGTACGGACTGATGCGTGAAGGCGCGCTGCTGATTGCAGCCCCATACCGTCGTGGTGGGAAACGGCCGCGCATACTATGCCTCGACCGCGCGCGCGGCGCCCGCCCATTCGGCCGGAGCGGTGACCGAAACCGCGAAGGCGGCGAGCCCCGCGATCCATCCAGCCCGTCTGGCGGCGCTCATCCGCGCACCACGAGGTAGTTGCCCAACCCGATCACGACCGTCGCGCCCACCAAAGTCACGAGACCCGCGGTCATGATGGCGAGGCTGCGCCGGCTCGCGCCCCGCCATTCCTTCAGTGCCAGACCCCACAGGGTCGCGAAGATAATGATGCTGGACATGTGCAGCGTCCAGCTGGAGAAGCCGTATGGGCCCATCTGACTTTGCCCCATGGTGTAAAAAAAGAATTGCAGATACCAGGCGATGCCGCCAAGCGCGCACAACAGATAATTGCGGCGCAGGGCAATTTTGTTTCCGGTATCGTCCAGCCCGCCCTTCAGATCCCGCGCGCTGTCATTGCGGATGATCAGGTATAGACACCATATGGCGTTGGTGGTGAAGCCGCCGAACAACACGACCACCAACACCGGCAGTCCCTGCCAGAGCGCACCCGTTCCCTGCGCGAGCGTCAGGTGTCGGATCGGGCCGCCGGCATCGAGTCCGTAGGCGAAGCATGCGCTCATGATGCCGGAGAAGATCGCCACCGCGATG
>JAKBHH010000066.1 GCA_021836865.1 Acidobacteriota bacterium | reverse complement strand
CTCGCCGATCAGGTCCTCCGGACCCTTGTAGCCGGCCAGCAACTTGTCGATCAGCTCTTTATCCAGTTCCATCTGTTCCCCTCCAGTATCCAGGAACAGACGTTTACACGGAAATCAAAACACCCTCGCAACAGCATTTCCTTCCGCTGCGCAACTAGCGTCCTGGGTTGGTGTTTGCCCAGGCAGGCAGGAAAGCGCAGGAATCTCCTATAGCAACCGATCAGCCAAGGGCAACCCGACCATGCGCCGATTGCTTAACCAGATGGCACATGCCGCAGTGAAGCAGAATGGCTGCCACTTTCAGAACCTCTTCCGTCGCTGGCTTCCACGCCTTGGATACAAGAAGGCAATATGGGCGGTTGCACACCGGATTTGCCGCCTGATCTGGAAAGTTTTGCATGAGGGAGTTCGCTACATACACAGAGGTTTCGATCTCGACCCCAAAGCTGTTCAACAGAAACGCCGGCGGTTGGTAGCGGAACTGAAGTTGCTCGGCTACAAGGTTGATCTCGCCCCACTCATACCCCAGACGGCCACAGGAATGTGATTTTCGACGGTGCGAAAGAAATCCTACGTTATCCGGTATGATGCAGTTTGCCCGTTACATATAGCCAGGCACCATGATCGCCTTCAAGTCCGTAATCGGCTTGGGTTTCATCATGGGAACCACTTTTTGCGATTTCAATTTGTCTAGATAATCAGCCCAAACCTGCATCATTAGCTGGCGTTCCGGCAGAAAAGTCGCGCGGTTGTATGCACGGCCATTGGGATCGATCACTTGGTGTCCGAGTTCATGCTCGATCAAGTCTGGTCGAATATGCAATTCCTGTGCCAGCACGGTGCGCGCAGTGGCACGAAAACCATGACCGCACATTTCATCCTTGGAAATCCCCATCCGGCGCATAGCCGTGAGAATCGCGTTCTCGCTCATTGGGCGATTTCGGTCACGTGCGCCGGGAAAGACATAAATGTCGCGCCCAGTGAGTGCATGGAGGGCCCTGAGAATTTCAACCGATTGGCGCGATAGAGGCACGATCAAGTATTTATCGACGTCATCGCGCCGCCGCTTGGAATCATCTATCTTCGCGAGTTCAAGGAGCCACGTTGCTTCATCCAGATCGATATCCTGCCATTTGGCCTTTCGAAGCTCGCCCGGGCGTACGAATACCAGCGGGGCAAGCCGAAATGCGGATCGAACCACGAAGGTTCCCCTATACCCATCGATGGCACGCAAGATACCGCCAATCTCACTAGAAGTTGTTACCGCTGCAAAGTGCTGCTCTTCCACTGGCTTCAGAGCTCCGCGAAGATCGGCCGTAATATCCCTCTCGCACCGGCCCGTCGAGATGCCGTAGCGGAACACCTGGCCGCAGCTTCCAAGAGTGCGATGGGCGGTATCTCCGGCGCCACGGTTCTCGATCTTCTTGATAATGCCAAGCAACTCCATAGGCGTGATTTCTGCGATAGGGCGGCCGCCTAGGTAAGGGAAAATGTCGTTTTCAAATCTGGCATAGACCCGCTTTCGGTGACTCTCTTTTAGCGGATCGATGAATTTTGTCAGCCATTCCCGGGCGACAATCTCGAAGCTGTTGACTGCATTTCCGGCGCGGGCGGCCTTTAGGGCTTTGCGAGTCACTCCAGGGTCAATACCTTTTGCCAATTGCTCGCGGCACTTGTCTCTCTCCTTACGGGCATCAGCCAGGCCGACATCGGGATAAACGCCAAGCGATATTCGCTTCTCCTTCGAAAATCTGTACTTAAATCGCCAGTACTTTCCGCCCGAGGGGTCAACTTCGAGATAGAGTCCTCCTCCATCCGCCATCTTGTACGGCTTATCTGTCTTGACAAATTTTGAATCCGGCTCGTTCCCGGTCTGGTCACACCCCTTGACTGAGACTTCACCTTTCGAAGGCATGCCCTTCTCACCTTTTTTTCTTTGCTTGACGGGCCGAAGGCCAGGCTTTGCAGCATCGATTTGAAAAACAGTTAAGGGCATATGGGGGCAACTCCATTTAGGCCTGGGGGGGCAACACTTTTCCAGATTGTTGATCTGCCCCCAATGTTGCCCCCAGGTCAGATGAGCTGTCAAGGAATTCGCTGAGACGCCAGGACACAAAGTAACGTTGAAAAATAAGGAATTACATGCTTAAGAGGAGAGAATTGGAATAGGCTGGGATGGGGTGAAACGGGGTGGTGGTGGCCAGGGACGGGATTGAACCGCCGACGCCGGCCTTTTCAGGGCCGCGCTCTACCACTGAGCTACCTGGCCTCAGTGCAGACTTTCGTTGCATTTTCCTGCGCGGAGTCCGGCGCTGCCGGATAGGGGTGGGCGGGTCCACGAACAGTGCGCTGCAACAACTGTGCCAGTATATCAACTCAGTTGGCGCAAGCCAAACTCAGCTTCGTTGATCTCGCGTCAACCGCATCCCGGACCCCGAGACGCTTCACCGTCTGCGGAGCTGCCGCATCCTCAGAAACTGCAATCTTCGTGACCGGTTTTTTCGCGGACGATCGCGGCATACGCCGTACACTGGAAGGCAATCATGCGCCACTTCGCACGCCTGCTTGCCTGCTTCGCCCTTGTCCTCACGGCCTGCTCCCATCGGCCTATGCAACGCGCTTCCGAGACGGAAGCGCGCACGGCCCGCGTCTTTCTCTCATACCAGAGCCAGGGACCGCTGGCGTTGCAGGCATTTCTGGCACAGTTTCCCAAAGGGGCTGACCTGCACGTTCACCTTTCCGGTGCGGTCTATGCCGAGACCTTCATCCGCGATGCGGGCGAGGATGGCCTGTGTGTGGACCAGGGCGCGCTGAAATTTTCCAAGCCGCCATGTAAAGGGCAAGCGATTCCGGCCAAGGAGCTGGCCGGAAACATTTCTTCGGAGGACCAGGATCTCTACGACCGGCTGATTGATGCCTTTTCGATGCGCAGTTATGTGCCGACGCGGTCGTTCAGCGGGCACGACCAGTTTTTCTCTACCTTTGCGCGCTTTGGCGGGTTGGACAAGCGGCATACCGGCGAATGGGTAGACGAGGTGGCGAGCCGGGCCGCGGCTCAGAACCAGCAGTATCTTGAGCTGATGGAGACACCGCCCTTTACGCACGCCGCCACCGTTGCGCATAAGCTGGGCTGGAATCCGGACTTTAGGAAGATGCGCCAGTCTCTGCTGGACCAGGGCCTGCGAGACGAAGTGGCGGGCGGGCGCGATGAGGTGCACGCGGCCGAGGCTGAACGCGCAAGGATCGAGCAGTGCGGCACGGCCCAGGCGACGCCGGCCTGCGGCGTTCAGGTCCGCTACATTTACCAGATTTTGCGCGGCTTTGCCCCGGAGCAGGTCTTTGCGCAGACGCTGCTGGGGTTTGAGACCGTCGAGGCGTCGATGGAGGCCCACGACAGCACCTGGGTTGGGATCAATTTCGTGATGCCCGAGGATGGGCTTATCTCCATGCGGGACTATACGTTACAGATGAGGATGCTGGACTACCTTCATGCGCTTTACCCAGAGGTGCATATCTCCTTGCACGGGGGCGAGCTGGCACCGGGGCTGGTGCCGCCGGAGGGATTGCGCTTCCATATTCGCCAGGCGGTGGAGCTGGGACATGCAGAGCGCATTGGGCACGGCGTGGATGTGATGTACGAAGACAATGCGCCGGCGCTCTTGAAGGAGCTGGTGCAGAAGCATGTGATGGTCGAGATCAACCTTAGCTCGAACGAGGGAATCCTTGGGGTTGAGGGCGGGGATCATCCTTTCCCGATCTATCGCCTGAATCATGTGCCTGTGGCGTTATCGACAGATGATGAGGGGGTTAGCCGCATTGATCTAACGCACGAATATGTGCGCGCCGCGCTGGACTACCACCTGACCTACGCAGACCTGAAGACGCTGGCGCGGACGGGGATGGAACATAATTTTCTGCCTGGCGCGAGCCTTTGGGCTGCACCGGATGTCTTTACGAACCCTGTGGCGCCGTGCCATGGGCAGGCGGCCGGGTCAGATCATCCCTCTGCCGCATGCCAGGACTTCCTGGATCGAAGCCAGAAGGCGGCGGCGCAGTGGGAGCTGGAGCGGCGGCTCAGGGTATTTGAATCAAGGTTCTGAGCGACAGGCCGGAACCGGGATGGAACGCGGTGCGTATTGCGGAATACAGCGTTGTGAGAGCCGCGTTGTGCGGTGAGGCGCTAAAGCGATGGTCAAATTTCTGCTGTTTTGCATACTGCTGGTGCTGTGCTGGCCTCTGGCGCTGTTGGCGCTGGTGCTCTACCCCTTCGTATGGCTGATTCTGCTGCCGTTCCGGGTGGTGGGCGTTGCGGTGGGCGGCGTGCTGGCGCTGATCACCGCGCTCTTCCTGCTGCCGGTGCGGATGCTGCGGGCAGTTTGAATGGGTGTTGCACGCTCGTGGCAAAAACCTCAAAAAGCGAAGAACGAAGGCGGGGCGGGGCATTGGTGCAAGCCTTTTGTGGAGAACTGCCAATAAATTCAGGGGGGGTAGGCATTTATTTTTCTCCCTATAAACCGGCCGGATCTCCGATTTTTCAGACAGTGTGCATCTCCGACAATGCGACGGCAGGGTGGATTTGAGGCTGGCCGGCGTGGGGCGAGTCTCCTGCAAGGAAAATGCCTGAGAGGCGGGCCGGTGGGCGCGGTTCTCAGGCTTATGTTTTTAGTATGCGCGTTTGCGGGAATTAATATGCAAAAGCGCGGAGGGTTTTTGCGGAATGGAATGAAGGGTTTGGCGGAAAAGTGAGCGCGGCGGGGGTTGACAACAGCTTTTAGCTGTCAGGTCTCACCTTTTCGGTGGCGTGGTGGGGTTCGAGTTATCCCAGGTGCCCAAAGGCGAGGCACCTGGGGCAACCACTGCCGTGGTAGATTTGCCTCACGGCACCCGGGCCACCCGCCCGACACGGTTATCTAATCAGCCCATAGTTCATTCCGAGATCGAAACGCTGATGAACTTTCCGGCTTTCCAGAAGAAGTTTACTTCACCCTTGTCGGGATCGAAGAGGCTAATTACGTCATGCTTAGGAAGGAAATGTTTGCCCGTGTTGGCGTCGATGATCGATGTTCCAGGCGGCAATTTGCGCAACACAACCGCCGAAGCCGTAAAACTGGCCGGAACAAGGACATGCCGAGTTATCCCAGTCTCTCCTTCTTGAAGGACAACCAGCTGGTTCTCATAGCCATTTCCTAGCGGTCTAAGCAGGTATAACGCATAGCTTGTGCCTTCATTCGTGAAGTGTCCACGGATAGCCCCATAACAGTTGTCGCGAAGCAGCGGCTTGAATCTTTCTTTTTCCGTCTGATTCAGCATTTCGCAGGAAGCCAAATTCCAGCCAATGTATTTGGCATCTACATACCGCCGAATAGGGCTTGGCAAAGTTGAGCTGCAGGGAGCCGTTTTCTCGCCTGCGTGCAAGAAATTGTTGGCGGAGAGCAGTGTTAACGCAACAAACAGATAGCGAGCTTTCATTGGTTGTGCAGCCTTCTTTGAACCGGTGGGAGATCACCGCGAGTACGCTTACGATGATTCTTCTCTATGTGAATATGACCGCCATTCGCCATTGCTGACCGGCGTTTATATTTGTTTTGAGCCCATGTGGCGCCACAGTCTGAAGCACACTGCAATACCCTATCGGCTTCTTGCGACGAACCAGTCCTTAGATCTACGGCTTCTTGTCGCATGTGCGGATTGTCTTTTCCTGGATGCACTGGGGTGGGCTCGTCCGTTGATGTCACAGTGAGCGGGTGGCCTACACACCTTGGGGTGGCGGGTGGCGCGGGTGCCACACCGAGCGTTCTACCACGACCACGGCTGCCCCAGGTGCCTCGCCTTTGGGCACCTGGGAGACCACGGCACTCAACCAGCCTTCTCCTTGTACCGCAAATGCTGTGGTAATTGTCCTTCACGCCGCGCCGCCGTCCACTCCGACTCGATCTCCACGACGCCCTCGACACCCGTTGCGTAGTGGCGAAAACTCGACCATCTCCAGTCTTCCGGCTTCTCTACCAGACCGCGCACAACCGGATTCCGGTGCATATATCTGAGCTTTTCCACGCGCTTTGCCTCGTTGTGCACGGCGAAATCGTAATAACGCGCCTGCCAGAAAGGCCGGTCTGCGCGCCGCATCGCCACCGAGAGCTTGAGCGCGTGAACCACGCCGGAGACTGTGCTCTTCGCCGGCTCGCCGATCATGAGATGCACATGCTCGGGCATTGCAACGTAACCACCGACCACGAACTTGTAGCGGCGGCGGGTGCGCTCCAGAGCATCCTCGAACAGATCGCGCGCTTCCGCCGCGCCCAGATGCTGGAACCGGTGAAAACAACTGAAGGTGAGAAAGTGGAAACAGCCAAGATGCTCGTATCGAATCAGGCCGCGCGGCATTGACCGAAAGGGTACAACGAAACCTGACCGATGTCGAGAAGAGACAGCGACCAGCCTGTCGAGGTCTGGGTCCTCCCGGGTGCCCAAAGGCGAGGCACCCGGGGCAGCCAGCATTTGGTGTGGAACGCACAACGTTCTCCGGCGCCCGGGGTACTCCGCGAAATTTATTGAGTAAGACAACCGCAGATCCCTCGACTTCCTGCGCTTCGCCTCGGTCGCTCGGGACGACAGGGTAGTTGAGTTGGGCTGTGTGTCTTACCGAGATGGAAGGCACGGACTCGACAGGGGATGGAGGATGGATTAATTTGGGCCTATGACGGGAGTGCAATTGCGGCTGGATGGGAAGGTGGCGCTGATTACGGGCGGCTCACGCGGGATTGGCGCGGAGACGGTGCGGCTGTTCATCGAGGCGGGTGCGAGGGTGGCTTTCAGCTACCGGCAGGCGCGGGAGCAGGCTCATGCCTTGATGGCGGCGTGCGGCGGGCCTAGCCGCTGTGTGGCGCTGGAGCAGGATCTGAGCACTGCGGCGGAAGGCCGTCTGCTGGTGGGCGCGGCGGTGAAGGCCTTTGGCCGGCTGGACGTGCTGGTGGCCAATCACGGCATCTGGCCCTCAGAGGACGTGCCGATTGAGCTGATGACCGAGGAGCAGTGGCGGCGGACGCTAGGGGTGAATCTGGACTCGGTCTTCGGGCTGGCGCAGGCGGCGGTGACGCAGATGGAGCTGCAGGGGCCTCCGCCGACGGAGATTGACGACACGCGTGGCCATATTGTTTTGATCAGCTCGACGGCGGGGCAGCGCGGCGAGGCCAACCATGCGGACTATGCCGTGACGAAAGGGGCGCTGATCAGTCTGACGAAGAGCCTGTCGAGCGAGCTGGCGCCGCGGGGGATACGGGTGAACTGTGTGGCGCCGGGATGGGTGGCGACGGAGATGAGCGCCGCGGCGCTGGACGATCCGGAACTGGGGCCGAGGATTGCGGCGGGGATTCCGTTGGGCCGGGTGGCGACCTCGCGGGAGATTGCGGGGCCTGTGCTGTTTCTGTGCACGCCGTTGGCGGGGTTTATCAGCGGCGAGGTGCTGAACGTAAATGGCGGCGCGGTGCTGGCGGGATAAAGGACACGGATGAGGATTGCGCGACGGCGATGGATGAGCAGGGTGGGTGGGATGGCGCTAGCGGCGATGCTGGCGGTGCCGGTGACCACGCAGACGGCCGACGAGGCGGCGGCGAAGAACGCAAAGAAGGCGCACGATGTGCTGTTTGCCATGGTGCAGGCGCTGGGTGGGCCGCTTTGGCTGAATGTGAACAACGAGATGCGGCAGGGACATATTGCGGCGTTCTACCACGGGCAGCCGGATATGGGGACGACGCTCTACTGGGACTTTCACCAGTGGCCGGATCATGACCGGCTGGAGTTCACCAAGCATCGGGATGTGTTGCAGTTTTATCTGGGCCGCGAAGGGTGGGAGGTGACGTATCGCGGCAAGAAGGCGCTGCCCAAGGACCAGGTGGACGACTTTCTGCGGCGGCGGGACCACTCGATTGAGAGCGCGGTGAAGGTGTGGATGGCCGATCCGAAGACGATTCTGGTGTATGAAGGCCAGCACGTGGTGGAGCGGCATCTTTCGGACCAGGTGACGTTGATTTCAGCGCAGAATGATTCGGTGACGATCCAGACGGACGCGGAGACGCACTTGCCGGTGCGGCGGAGCTTTCAGTGGCGGGACCCGGTGTACAAGGACAAGAACACGGACGCCGAGGAGTACGACGACTATCACGTGATTGACGGGCTGCCGACGCCGTTCAGCATTACGCGCTTCAAGAACGATGAGGTCGAGCGGCAGTACTACACGGACCGGGTGGAGTATAACCGGGACCTGCCGGCGGACTTCTGGGATGCAGACGCCGCGGCGCATCGCATCAAGAAGCACTGAGCGGGCACGTGTCCGGATAGCCTTCGATATAATCGCTGACGAGCGCGATGCATCAGGCCCGCGTGCGCATTGGAGCCAGAGAATGACGTTCGACATCCAGGAGATCCTGGAGTTTCTTCCTCACCGCTACCCGTTTTTGCTGATCGACCGAGTTGTCGAGTTTGAGCCTACCAAGCGTCTGGTCGCGATAAAAAACGTCACCATCAACGAGCCGTTTTTCCAGGGGCATTTTCCCGGCTATCCGATTATGCCGGGAGTGCTGGTGATTGAGGCGATGGCGCAGGCCGGGGCCATCATCATGATGAATGAGATTCCGGATCGCGCGAAGAAGCTGGCGGTGTTCACGGGGATCGAGCGGGCCAAGTTTCGCAAGCCGGTAACGCCGGGCGACCAGTTGCGCATCGAGGTGGACGTGCTGGCGTTCAGGAGCCGGATGGGCCGGATGGAGGCCAAAGCGTATGTGGACGGCAAGCTGGCCTGCCAGGCGGTGCTGACCTGCTCGATTGTTTCAAAGGGACGCGAGGTCGCGGGGGCAAGCGACGCGCCGCAGACCGAGGCCGGCGCGTGAGCATCCATCCCAGCGCAATCATTGCCGCGGGCGCGGTGGTGCCGGAATCCTGCACGGTGGGGCCGTTTTGCACGATTGGGCCGGAGGTAGTGCTCGGCGAAGAGTGCCGGCTGATTTCGCACGTGGTGCTGGACGGGCGGACGCGGATTGGTGCGCGCAATGTGATCTATCCGTTTGCGTCGATTGGGGTGGCGCCGCAGGACCTGAAGTACAAGGGCGAGCCGACGGAGACGGTGCTGGGCGATGAGAACACGATTCGCGAGAGCGTAACGATCAGCCGGGGCACGGTGGGCGGCGGCGGTGTGACGAGCCTGGGTTCGAACAATCTGCTGATGACGTGTGCGCACATCGGGCATGACAGCCATGTGGGCAGCCACTGCATCCTGGCCAACGCGGCAACGCTGGCGGGGCATGTGACGATTGAGGACTACGCGACCGTGGGTGCTTTCTGCCCGGTACACCAGAACTGCACGGTGGGCACGCACGCGTTTATCGGCGGGGGCACGATTGTGACGCAGGATGTACTGCCGTTTTCAAAGACCTCGGCACGGCGGGAGAACAAGGCCTTCGGCGTAAACAGCGTGGGGCTGGAGCGGCGGGGATTCAGCCCGGAGCGGATCAGGGCGCTGCAGAAGGCATTTCGGCTGCTGCTGGTGTCGAAGCTGAACACGACGCAGGCTCTCGAAAAGATTTGCGAGTTGAACGGCGAGGACGTGGCGCTGTTGGCGGCGTTTATCGAGCGCAGCCAGCGCGGGGTGATTAAGTAGGACGATTAACGAGCAGGCTCTCGTGCGTCATTTTTGTCACTTTGCATTTGCGCTGGCTGCAATAATTTGAATCGCAGCCGTTGCCCGCACTGGCACGCAGGATTTCGGATCCACCCTTATAAAGGTTCCGGTAGTATCCGCATTTGCAGTGATGCAGGGTGCCCACATCGCAATGATCGTATAACTCCCGATATTTTTCGGTAGCCATCCAAGCCGCCCTAATGTCCACTCCAAGGCCACCGGCTTGCCTTTTTCAAACGCCATTAACCCCCGGCCGTGACCCGTCATGAAGCGGGCAGGACGAAGACGCTCTGCCACTGTCAACGGCTGTCCGCGCTCGTTGAGCACTTCAACCCATACAGTCTCAAATGGGTCCCAAATGGGGCTCGTGCTATAGACGGGCTGATCCGAACTGAGGTTCTGAATAGCAATATGCAGTGGAACATCTTCACCCACTCGGTAGGTGTCTTTGTCCAGAGCTATGCTCGCGTGCAGGCCCATCGTGAGCGGGCCCCACTTGCGAGGAATCAAAAGCGGGTCAAGAATCTGGAGCCGCAAAACGTTTGAGGCAACGAAGCGGAGTTCGGCTGCCTTTGGAGAACTTGCAAGCGCGAAAACTTGGAGGCTGTGCTCACCTGTGCCTCCCCATCTGCTGCCCATACCCGAATTCAGATCGAAGCCTGTCTTCCAGTCCTGTGTGCTTCGTATGCCTTGATCCGGTCCGCAGTTCTGAAACGCAATTGGTTGCACCTCATCTACCCGCACTTCATGACCGGGAGAGTTCACGCTAAGGACGAGCAGCGGACAGGGGCTGTCTT
The DNA here is from genome assembly GCA_021836865.1 of Acidobacteriota bacterium. Lineage (GTDB taxonomy): Bacteria > Acidobacteriota > Terriglobia > Terriglobales > Acidobacteriaceae > Telmatobacter. Next base: position 10,766 of record JAKBHH010000066.1, on the reverse strand, counting down.
CTGGAGGAGCCCACTCATTCGAGGAATCCCGCGTCACATGCAGGACAAAGCTCTCACCATCGTCATAAACGTTCTTGTCGGATGTCAATTGGAGGGCCGGTTCCTGCGGATCGCGGTTTGAGCCGATGCTTGCAGGTGGGTCAGCAGAATGATCGGCAGGAGATTCGGTCAGCGTCCACAGGCTTGTATTCACTTCAGAACAGACCTTGTGCAACAACGACGGCACAACAGCTAGAATCGGCGCCCTCATCCACTCCAGCTTGACGCATTTGGTCTTGTCATTTAGGGGTACAGCACTCCAGCGAACTACCTCCTCCCCCGTCTGGCCGGGAAGGGCTACGACAGGCCCCCCAAGGGGCTCTCGGTAGAAATTCTGCGTCAAGTTCAAGTTAACGTCAAAACCGGGGAGGACGCAGGCGTGATCGGAGACATTTTCTCTGTCGATCACAACGCGATGGTCCCCATTGGCCTCGATGCCGAAACGCAAGCTGGTGTCCAGATCGGCAGAAGCGCAGGCAGGGTACTGCTGGCGAACATCAACAGGTCGTTGCTGTGCCATTGACGGGGCAGCAGAGAGCGCCAGCAGAACAACCAAAACCGATACTCTGAGCTGAATGACGTGGAACATAGTACCCCCAAGTTCTATGCTGCAAAAAAGCCGGTTGAACTGCCCGGTTTTCGACGCAGCTCCCAGTTTGGATGTTCACCTAAATCCGAAAACTGAATGCAAATACTGTATCCTGTGGAATCCCAGGTAGTCGCTATGCGCCATCTCAAATTCTTGCTTCAGTCGTCCACCCTGCCAAGCACACCTTCCAAGCGGAGTGCGCGATGAAGCTTGGCCTGATTGCCGGGAACGGACGCTTCCCTTTTCTGCTGCTGGATGCGGCACGGGCGCAGGGGCTGGCTGTGGTGGTTGCGGCGATCAAGGAAGAGACCGACACCGAGATGGATGCGCGCGCGGCGCGCGATGCAGGCGTGACGGTGCACTGGCTTTCGCTGGGCGAGCTGTCGCGGCTGATTGAGACCTTTCAAAAGGAAGGCGTGACGCGGGCGGTGATGGCCGGGCAGGTGAAGCATAAGCAGATCTTCAGCAGCATCCGGCCGGACTGGCGGCTGGCAAAGCTGTTGATGAACCTGCGGACGCGAAATACGGACATGCTGCTGGGCGCGGTGGCGAAGGTGCTGGGCGATGAAGGCATTGAGCTGATGAGCTCAACGGCGTTTCTGGAGCCGCTGCTGGCCGAGGAGGGCGTGCTGACCGAGCGCGCGCCGGATGAGGACGAGCGCAAGAACATCGAGTATGGGCTGGACGTGGCAAAGGCCGTCGCGGGATTCGACATTGGCCAGACGGTGGTGGTGGCGGCGCAGGCGTGCGTGGCGGTGGAGGCGATGGAGGGCACGGACGCAACGATTGAGCGGGCTGGCGGGCTGATGCGGTCGCTTGACGGCGACGAAGGCAGCACCCTCGAGCGGCGGTTGACGGTGGTGAAGGTGGCCAAACCCAACCAGGACATGCGCTTCGACGTGCCGGTCATCGGGATGGGGACGGTGGAGACGATGATTGCCGCCGATGCGACGTGTCTTTCCGTCGAGGCGGGGCGGACGCTGCTTTTTGATCGCACGAATCTATTGCAACGCGCTGCGGAGGCAGGCATTGCCATCGTTGCGGTTCCGCGCGGATACTAGTGAGCGGGCGCGTGTTTGAGTCCTGACGGCTCCTTTCCCCGTCCCATCTACCGGAGGTTTCTTGTGAGAAAGCTGACATTCCCTATATTGGCGGCTGCTTTGGCAGTTGCATTTTCGTTCGGCACGGCCCGCGCGGCAGACGAAGCCTTGCCCACCGTGGGACAGGCTGCTCCCACCTTTACCCTGCCCTCGCAGACCGGCGAAGAGGTGTCCCTCACGAGCTATCGTGGCAAGTGGGTGGTTCTCTACTTCTATCCAAAGGACATGACGACGGGCTGCACGATTGAGGCGCACAACTTTCAACGCGACCAGGCCAAGTTCGATGCGGACAACGCCGTGATTCTGGGCGTGAGCGTGGACACGGTGGACAGCCACAAGCAGTTCTGCACCAAGGATGGACTGACGTTTCACCTGCTTGCCGACCCTAACCACAAAGTCGTGGACGAGTACGGATCGCTGGGAAGTTTTATGGGCCTCAAGATCGCCAACCGTAACACGTTCCTCATCGACCCCCACGGCAAGATTGTGAAGGTGTGGACGAAGGTGGATCCGACGCACCACTCGGAAGAGGTGCTGGCAGCGCTGAGTGAGCTGAAGAAGTGAAGCGATGCACTGACAGGCGCAAAAAAGCCCGGCGCGATGCCGGGCTTTTTTGCTTGCCTTGTGGTGCATGGTGCCCTGTTACTTGGTTGCCTTCTTGGCAGAAGCCTTCTTGGCTGCCTTCTTCGCAGGAGCCTTCTTGGCAACTGCCTTCTTCGCCGTAGCCTTCTTGGCAGGAGCTTTCTTCTTTGCTGCCTTCTTGGCGGGCGCCTTCTTTGCTGCTTTCTTAACGGCCAACTTTTTACCTCGTTTAGTGGGTTTGCTGACGCGTTTGCCGGCCGCTGTCTTCTTGACTGCAACCTTTCCGCCTTTTGCGCCAGTGACTTTCTTTTTTGCGGCGGATTTTTTTGCGGCCTTTTTGGCCACAAACTTTTTCGCGACTGCCTTCTTTGCGGCAGGCTTCTTTGCTGCTGCTTTTTTGGCTGCCTTTTTTGCGGGAGCTTTTCTGGCAACTGCTTTCTTCGCGGTCGCCTTCTTCTTGGCAGGCGCCTTGCGGGCAGCTTTCTTTGCGGGAGCTTTTTTGGCGGCTTTAGAAACGGCCGGCTTGGGTGCGGGAACTTCAGCGACTATGAGGAAGGCTTCTTCCACCCCGCCCTCATCGTCATCGGAGGAGGTGAGTACGGTGGCGGTTTCGACTTCGTCTTCGTCCTCGAAAATCTCTTCGTGATCGGAGTCCAATTCTGCCGGCTCCGTATCGTGGTTGCCGTCATTCATTGCGTACATCCTGAACACTTCATCCATCCCATTGCCTCCAGCGGCTGGCCGCTGCCCTTTCGGGGTCTCGCATCTTCGCAGCGTGAAAATAAACACTCTGCGTGCGCACTTATTCTAGCAATAGCTTGCACGCAAAAGCTATCAAAAGACAAGCGGTGAATGTCGCGGTGTCCATATTTATTTACTGGCGGTGGAGGATGCGGACGAGCTGTGCTTGCGCTTGCGCGACTTTTTCGCGCTGCCCGATCCTGTCGACTTCGCCGCGCGCGACGTGGCCGATGCTGCGGCGGAGCCGCGCTTTGTCTTTGCGGATGGCGCCGGATCGCGCAGTGCAGCACCCCTGGACGATGTGCGACGATGCGCGCTGTGGGCCCGCGCGATACGCGCCGGTTCACCAACGTGGAGGCGGCGGCCGGGCGCGACTTTGATCCCGGTGAGGTGATTCCAGTTTCGCAGCTGGGCAAGTGAGACACCGAAGCGATCGGCGATGGAAACCAGCGTGTCGCCTCTGCGCGTGGTGTAGAGCATGCTGCGCGAAGACGGAGCGGCAGCCGGCGGCACGGGTACAACGAGCGCCTCAATACCGGCGAGGCTCTCATCCTCGTTAAGGTGGTTGGCGGCGGCCAACTCGGCTACCTGCACATGGAAGCTGCGCGCGACCGAGTCCATGGTGTCATCGGGCGTGACGCGATGATAGCGCCAGGCATCGCGTTTGTCCTCGGGAATGGCGGCGATGCGCTGGTCAAACAGCGCGGCCGTACCGGCGGGCAGGTGCAGGTCAAACGCAACATCGCGGGGCGTGGTGAAGCGCAGCAGGCTGGGGTTGAGCGCCATCAGCTCATCCACGGGCGCATCCACAAGGTCGGAAACGAGACGCAGATCGACCGAATAATTAACCGTGACAGTGTCCGTGAGGACCGGCGGATCGAGCGTGATCTCGTCAAAACCGTACTGCGTGGGGTGATTGGCGATGATGATGGCGGCGAGAATTTCAGGAACGTAGTTTTTGGTTTCGCCCGGGAGGTTGTTGCGCTTGTAGAGTTCCCAGAAGTCGGCGTATCCGGTTTTTTGGACGGCGCGCTGCACGTTGCCCGCGCCCCAGTCATACGCGGCCATCGACAGATACCAATCGCCGAGCTGATCGTAGAGGAACTTCATGTAGCGGGCATAGGCGCGCGTGGATTTCTCCGGATCGAATCGCTCGTCCATATAGCCGTTGCGTATGAGGCCGTAGTCGCCATGGGGCATGAACTGCCACATGCCGCCCGCGCCGGAATGCGGATTGACGGCGCGCGGCTGGAAGCCGGATTCGGCCACGGCGAGGTAGATGAGATCCTGCGGGACTCCTTCTTCTGACATGACGCGCTGAATCATTGCCTTGTAGCGGCCTGCACGCTCGAAGGAGTGGAGGAGTGTGTTGTGTCCGCGCTGCGTGTTGGCGAAGAAATTAATGTAGGCCGCCACGTAGTCGTTCATCACCAGGGGCAGGTCGGACTTGGTGGTAGCAAGATCGGCGCGTGCTTTGGCGACGAGATTGGGGTCTACGGCGAAGGTAACGTCACTGGCGACGTCAGCGGGTGAGGGCTCTACCGCAGGCGCAAAGCCGTTGCCTTGCTTCAAGGCTTCCATCTCGAGAGCGTTGACGGCATCCACGATGCGGTCGAACTCATCCTGCAACTGCGGGTCGCTTTTGATGTCGATGGGGCTGGTGAGCATGAGATCGACGGCGCGGTCGAATTCGGCTTTTGCTTCCGGTAGCTTGCCTTTGCGATAGCTGGCTTCACCGGCGGAGTAAGCCTTCTCGACATTGGCGATAAGCTGCTGCACGCGCTGCTGCTGGGCGGTGTTGGCCTGCGACTTCGCCGCAGCCGGGGACTGCGCATTCTGCGCGGCGGCGGCAGGCAAGGCTGGGGCGACGGCTTGCGGGCTCGGATTCCGGTTTGCGCCTTTGCGGCTGGAGGGCGTGCAGCCGGCCAGCGAGAGAACCAGCGCTGCAACACCAAGAAATCGAAATGAAGATCCGCTCATGCGCAATGTGAAGAATTCATCCGCAGCCCGCGCAAATCGCCGGCTGAAAGGGTTGTGAGCGCGAGGGCTGCCTCGCGCGGTACTGCTATAGCCGATGATAAGCTATGCCATAGAGGCAATGTGCGCTGGATGGCGCCTTCGCTTTCTTTCGCCAACCTCTCATGGACGCACGCTTCCTAAGAAACTTCGCAATTATTGCCCACATCGACCACGGCAAGTCGACGTTGAGCGACCGCCTGCTTGAGCTGACCGGCTCAGTGACGGGACGCGAAATGCAGGCGCAGATCCTTGACGCCATGGATCTGGAGCGCGAGCGGGGCATCACCATCAAGGCCCACGCCGTGCGCATGATGTACAAAGCCAAGGACGGCAACACTTACGAGTTGAACCTGATCGATACGCCGGGGCACGTGGACTTCAGCTATGAAGTGTCGCGCTCGCTGGCCTCGTGCGAGGGCGCGCTGCTTGTGGTGGACGCCAGCCAGGGCGTGGAGGCGCAGACGTTGGCCAATGCGTATCTGGCGATCCACCACGGGCTTGAGATCATTCCGGTCATCAACAAGATTGACCTTCCCTCGGCGGACATTCTGCGCACGCAGGAAGCGATTGAGCAGGCTGTGGGGTTGGACGCGACCGACGCCATTCCGGTGAGCGCGAAGACGGGCCAGGGCGTGGACGAGGTGCTGGAGGCGATTGTGCACCGGCTGCCGCCGCCCACCGGTGACCCCGATGCGCCGCTGCAGGCGCTGATCTTTGACTCGTGGTTTGATGCGTATCGCGGCGTAATTGTGCTGGTGCGCGTGATGCACGGAACCATGCGCAAGGGACAGCGGATTCGGCTGATGTCGAACGGCAAGGCATTCGAGATTGAGTCCATGGGCGTGCTGATGCCGAAGCCGGTAGAGATTGCGGAACTGCGCGCCGGGGAAGTCGGATTCTTTGCGGCGACCATCAAGAACGTGGCCGATACCAAGATCGGCGATACGGTGACCGACGACGCGCGCCCCGCGGCGGCGCAACTGCCGGGCTTTGAGGACATCAAGCCGATGGTCTTCTCTGGCCTCTACACGGTGGATTCGCACGAGCATACTTTGCTGCGCGACGCACTGGAAAAACTGCGGTTGAACGACTCCTCGTTTTTCTTTGAGCCGGAAAGCTCGGTTGCGTTGGGATTCGGGTTCCGATGCGGCTTTCTCGGTCTGCTCCACATGGAGATCATCCAGGAGCGGCTGGAGCGCGAGTACGAGCTGGAGCTGATTACGACGGCGCCGGGCGTGCGGTATCACATCACGTTGACGGACGGTACAGTGCTGGAAGTGGACAACCCTTCACGCTGGCCCGAGCCTACGAATATCGATTGCATCCGCGAGCCGGTGATTACGGCCAAGATTCTGACCAACGAAGAGTACGTGGGTGGAATTCTGAAGCTGGTGGAAGAGAAGCGGGGGCGGCAGATCAACTTTGAGTATGTGACGCCGACGCGCTTGATGCTGACCTATGAGCTGCCGCTGAATGAGATTGTGCTGGACTTCTATGACCGGCTGAAGTCGATTTCGCGCGGGTACGCTTCGCTGGACTATCAGCTTGCCGGCGAGTGGGAGTCACCGATGGTGAAGCTGGACATCCTGGTCTCCGGTGAGCCGGTGGACGCGCTTTCGATCATCGTGCATCGCGACTTTGCCTACGAGCGCGGCAAGGCGCTGGTTTCCAAGATGCGGGAACTGATTCCCCGCCAGCAGTTCGAGGTGGCGATCCAGGCGGCGATCGGAGCCAAGATTGTGGCCCGCGAGACGGTGACCGCGCTGCGCAAAAACGTGCTGGCCAAGTGCTACGGGGGCGACATCAGCCGCAAACGTAAGCTGCTGGAAAAACAGAAGGAAGGCAAGAAGCGCATGAAGCGGATCGGCAAGGTAGACATTCCGCAGGAGGCGTTTCTAGCCGTGTTGCGCGTGGGCGAGGACCAGCAGAAGTAACCTTTGCGCAGGCCCTGAGGGTGTACTTTCGTCACACAGTATTCATCATGGATTGTGGAAAGCCGCAGTTCAAAGGCAGGATCCGCCGAACGCGGGGAACCCGCTTGACGGGGGATACCGGCTCTGTGCTGCTTATTGAAAAATAAGGATTTATCAGATTTAGCAAAGAAGTCGCAGGATTGGCAAGTGGATATTTGCAGTTTTTTTTAATTCAAGCGAGAAAGCAATCCACAGTTTTTTCCACAGCCGAGGGGCATCCGCATCGGAGCGGAAATGCTGGACGAGGTGGGAGATGGGGGGCGGCTTTTGCCGCGCGGCGTGAGTTCGGCTGCACAAGGCGGCAGCCGAACTCCCCCGGTGGGATCGCTTACTTGGTCGGCGACGGTGTTGGGGCTGAGACAGTCGGCTCAGCCGGCGGAGGCGCGGGAACACCTGACTTGAGGTTGTAGGCCTGGATAATTTCCTTGGTGATGTTGCTGGACTCGGCGGCGTAGAGCACGGGGCTCTGCTGCTGCGAGAAGTCGAGCACCAGGGTGAAGCCGTGCTGCTTGACGTAGTCATTCAGCACGTCATAAACCTTGGATGCCAAGGTGTTGTACATCTCCTGCATCTCCTGCTGCATGTCGTTCTGTGCATCCTCTGCGGCACGCTGGAGCTGCTTTTCCTTGTCATCGATGGTGTGAGTGCGGGTGGTGCGCTCAGCCTCGGTCAGCTTGTCGCCCTGCGTCTGGAGTTGCTTCTTCAGGCCGTCGATTTCGTCGCTGAGGGCTTTGAGCTGTTGGCGCTTAGGCTCGTACTTCTTTTGCAGGTCGGCGAAGTTGCGCTGGCCTTCGTTGGTTTGGGCCACGGCGACCTGGAAAGCAATGACGGCAATCTTGGCCGGTCCAGCCGGAGCTGAAGCGGACGGTGCTGCAGCAGGAGTGGAAGCAGATGGGGCCTGGGCCACGGCGTTCAAGGTAAGACCTGACGCCAAAGTCATAACAAGTGCAAACGAGCGGTTCATTCGGATGAAAAACTCCTTCGGAATTCCTGTGTAGCCTGATCACGGCAGAGCGCGAAGGCAGGCCTGTGCCTCCTGAGAAACCTCACGGCCTTCCTTGTAGGGGGCTCCGTCCTGAATGGAACGGAGGCAGGAAAAGACGCGGACGGAGACGTCAGCAGGAACTAGAAGGATTATAGGAGGGCCGGGTAGGAGCGTCAAACGATTGGGCGGGCAATGCGCGGCGTGTTGGGGAGGCCACGATGGGCCCGGCAACAGGTGCATTGCAAAAGCCGGGGCCTCGCAGTGCGAGGCCCCGGCTTTTGCAATGATTAGAGGTCGCAGCCTTGATCAGTGGCTGGACGGCGGGTGCGTCGCGGGCTTTGCAGCAGCCGGTTTGGGAGCGGCTGAAGCAGGCTGGGCGGGCGGGGCTGGAATTCCAGACTTGACGTTGTATGCATCCACCAGGGCCTGGGTGATGTCAGTCGACGGCACCGCGTACAGGACAATGGGAGTCTGCTGCTGTCCGCCATCCAGAACGAGCGTGAAACCCTGCGCTTTCGAGTAGGCGATGAGTTCGGTGCCGACCTTGGACGCTACAGTGCCGTAGGTCTCCTGCATTGCCTGCTGGAACTCGTTCTGGGCTTCTTCGGCGGACCGCTGAAGCTCCTTCTGCTTGTCGTCGATGGTGCGTGTACGGGCGGCGCGTTCGGATTCGCTCAGGGTAGTGCCCTGGGTCTCCAACTGCTTTTTCAAGCCGCTGATCTCATCATTAAGGGCCTTGAGCTGATCGCGCTTTGGGGAAAACTTCTTTTCCACATCGGCGAGGCTGCGTTGAAACTCATTGGTCTGCGCGACGGCCTGTTGAAAGGCTACGACCGCGATTTTTGCGGGAGGAGCCGGAGTTTGGGCCGAGGCTGCGCAGGCAATTCCTGAGCAAAGCGCAAGAGCCAGAATGGTTGACGATTTCATCGAGATCAGAACTCCTTTGCTGGGCAAGGGGCGGTTCGAGGGCCCCCGGACCTGCACAATACAAGGTTAGAACGTTGTGGAAACAGTCAGGCGGAAGGTCTTTCTGGGTTCGCGGAAGAGATTCTGCGCTCCATAAGCCTGAATTGCCTGGTTGTAGGTGTAGTCGCCTGCGCCGCCGGGCGGGAACAGGTCGCGTGTGATGAGTTCGGCCGAGCAGCTCTGGACCTTTGCGCCGATCTTGAGGTCGTTGCAGTAAGGATGCTCGTAAAGGCGCATGGGATTGTAAGCGAAGTAGATGCGGAAGGGTGCGTTCACGACCGGCATGATGACACCGAGTTCGCCACCAAAGGACATGCGCGGTACAAAGTTGGTGCCGGAGACGGGGCGGATGTTTTCGAGGAATCCAACCTTGGAACCGGGGATGCCGCCCTGGCAGGATCCGTTGTTATAGACCGGGCAACCATACAGGGGCGCGATCAGGGTGGCGAAGCCTTCCGGGCTCTGCTGGAGCTGATTGTGGTTGGCGGCCACATCGATGCCGAAGTCATCGAAGAACGAAAACGTGACCGACCCGGCGATGGGGATGCGGTATTCGGCGTTGGTGGTCAAGCTGGTATCGCCGCCGATGGAAGCGATGCCGTAGACCGGAATCGGCACCTGGATGCACTGGTTGATCTGCGGGTTTGTGGGGTCGCGCGGGACGCAGCTTCCATCCGGGTTTGTGAGCTGGACTGTGGTCCGCGTCGGCACATAGCCGTAGGGAGTGGCGCCACGAATATCGAACCCGCGAAGGTCGTTGTCGCCGCCGGTGTAAAAGCGGTTCTGCGGTGGAGCGACGTCGCCGCCATAGCCCTGGACATAGCCGAGCTGGGCGCGCAGACCGAGGACGTTGTGTCCCATGGGCGACGGCGTGAAGTAGTGCATGGAGCGGAAGCTCTTGTACGCAATCAGGGGCGAGATGTAGCGGAGGTTACCCCAGATGCCAGCCCCCTGGAAGACCGCTGTCCACTCCTTACCGCTGCGGGGACGGAGTGGATCGTTGATCGTGTTGTAGATATAGCTCAGCGAAACCGCGCTATTGACGATGCCGGCAAGAGGATTCGCGCTATTGATTCCGGAACGGAAGCTGATGGTCTCAAAGAAGGTCTGCGATGCAGTGCTGAAGGCCGAAATCGTGGACCGATCCAGGTTATAGGTGAACCCGATGCGCTGGAAGGCATGGCGCTTGAGCGGGTAGCTGATGGAGAAGTTAAGCCCAGTGGATGCCTGGTTGTAGTTCTGCGTGAGCGACTGTTGAGCCTGGGTCAGGTTGATCGCTTGCCCTGTTGTAGCCTGATAGCTTTTGGCCGGGTTAAAGTCCTGCTTGTTGCTGAAGATCTGAAAGCCAAAGTTGATGGGCCGGTTGTGGATGTAGGGCTGCGAGAAGCCAAACAGGAACTGCCGGGATGCATTGCCTAAATTCCCCTGCACGCTCAATGTTTCGCCCAGACCCAGGAAGTTGTTGGTCTGGTAATTGACGCCGAGGAATGCGCCTTGCAGGCCGCTGACGCCGCCGTTGAGGCCGATGGAGTTCTTGCCCTTCTCCTTGACCTTGAGGAGCAGATCGACCGTGCCGGCTTCGGGATTCTGGTGCGCTTCAGTGTCCTGATCGACCTTGAGCGGCTCGAAGTACTCCAGCTGGTTGAGGCGCATGAGGCTGTACTCCCAGAGCTGGGAGTTGTAGACCTGGCCCTCTTCGAGCATCAGTTCGCGGCGAATGACGCGGTCGCGGGTGATGGTGTTGCCCTGAATTTCGATGCGCCCGACGTAGA
>JAKBHH010000163.1 GCA_021836865.1 Acidobacteriota bacterium | reverse complement strand
ACAGGCTCACGTCGAGCATCACGGCTGGATTTGGATCCATCGCGGCCGATGCACCGATCCCTCGAATAATGCTCTACACTAAGCCTGCGCCGTCGCATCTCCCGAGGCGGTTTGGTGGTTTGAACGAGCATGGCCTCTGATACCAAGCCTCACAAGCCGCGACGCATTGCGCGAATACAAATCATCGCGGTTTCCATTCTCTCAATCGCAGGCGTAATCAACTATATCGATCGCGGCTCCCTCGCTATAGCCAACACAACGATCCGCGCGGATATCGGCATCTCCGCGACGCGAATGGGCGTCTTGTTATCGATATTCTCGCTGTCGTACGCCATCTCTCAACTCCCTATGGGGATACTGCTGGATCGATTCGGCGAACGTCTGGTGCTAGGCGCGGGGATGTTTCTTTGGTCCTTGACGCAGGCGGCAACCGGCCTTGTGAGAGGCTTCGCCTCATTTGTGGGCGCACGCGTTGGTTTGGCTGTAGGTGAATCGCCTTTCGTTGTCTCTTCGGTGAAAACGGTCAACGACTGGTTCGATGTTCGCGATCGCGCTACACCGATGGGGATTGTCAACGCTTCAACCACTCTGGGGCAGGCCGTCGCTCCGCCCATTCTCACAGTCACCATGCTCGCGTTTGGATGGCGAGGCATGTTCATGCTGATTGGTATCCCTGGCCTGGTTCTATCAATTGCGTGGTTCGCTCTCTATCGGGATCGCAGAAAGGTCTCCCTGAATAGCAGTGAGCTGGCGTACCTCGAAGCGTCAGGTCGAAGGGGCGGTTCCGTCCGCATTTCCTTCTCCCAATGGTTGGGCCTATTTCGTTTGCGCACTGTTTGGGGAATGATGCTCGGGTTCGGCGGCATTAACTACACGGTGTGGCTTTACATGTCCTGGATGCCGAACTACCTTGAGGCTGAACATCACGTTAGCGTCGCGAGAACCGGAATGCTTGCGATGATCCCCTTCTCTTGCGGCGCAGTGGGCATGTTGCTGAGCGGCATCATCGCAGATCTGCTCGTACGCAATGGCGTTTCTCCGATCAACAGCCACAGAACTCTTCTCGTCATTGGAATGACGTGTTCTGCCGCATCTACATTACTGGTACCGTATGTTCCCGGCGCAACTGCCGCCGCGTTTGCCATTGGAATGGCGCTCTTCTTTACCTACCTTGCGGGAAACTCAGGCTGGGGGCTTGTGCAGTCCATTGCGCCTCGAGGAGACGTCGGCGCCGTGGCTGCAATCCAAAACTTCGGCAGCTTCGTCTGCGCCTCGTTTGCGCCTGTCATCACCGGCTGGCTGCTCGATCGCACCCACTCGTTCCATCTCACCTTGGTGATCTGCTCGATGGTGTCGATTCTTGGCGCGCTTTCTTACCTTCTGATCGTGAAGAACCCAATTGTTTTCGCGGATCGGCACCCCGCCGAAGCTGGTTTCGATTGAATACCGCTCCGCTGGTCCGGCGGCACTGCCTCAACCTGGTCCGGAATAACCCGGTGCCAGGTTGAGGGTAAGCCTTGTAGAACGCTCAGGATCTGTCAACCGGGCTCACGCGAGGTCGAAGCGATCAAGGTTCATCACCTTGCCCCAGGCCGCTACAAAGTCACGCACGAATACCTGCTGCGAGTCGCTGCACGCATAGAATTCCGCGAGGGCTCGGAGCTGAGAGTTCGAACCGAAGACAAGATCGACTACCGTGCCCTTCCACTTGAGATCGCCCGAGGCCCGATCGCGTCCCTCCAACACGCCCTCCGATGCAGCGGATTTCTGCCACTTCGTGTTCATGTCGAGGAGATTGACGAAGAAATCGTTGGTCAGTGTTCCCGGCCGCTTGCTAAAGACTCCGTATTCAGTTTGCCCGAAGTTGGCCTGCAGCGCGCGCAGACCGCCGATCAGGACTGTCATCTCGGGAGCGGTTAGCGTGAGCAGATTCGCCCGATCCAGCAGCAGCTCGGCCGCCATTGCCTCACGTCCCTTCCGGATGTAGTTGCGGAACCCATCCGAGGTCGGCTCCAAGACGGCGAACGAGTGGAAATCGGTCTGCTCCTGCGAGGCATCCATGCGCCCCGGCGAAAAGGGAACCTTTACGTTGTGCCCGGCCTTTTTTGCAGCTTCCTCGACGGCTGCGCAGCCACCCAGCACGATCAGATCTGCAAGCGAGACCTTCTTTCCACCGGCTTGGACTCCCTTCTGGGCGTTGTTGAACTCCTTCCGGATCGTCTCCAGCTTCTCAAGAACCTTCGCCAGTTCAGCCGGCTGGTTCACTTCCCAATCCTTTTGCGGCGCAAGGCGAATGCGCGCCCCGTTGGCCCCGCCGCGCTTGTCACTGCCGCGGAAGGTTGAAGCCGACGCCCAGGCCGTCATAACGAGTTGGGAGATGGAGAGTCCGGATGCGAGAATCCTGGCTTTCAGGGCAGCTATATCCTGCTCGCCGATCAATTCATGATCCACCGCGGGAACGGGATCCTGCCAGATAAGCGGCTCCGCTGGAACGAGCGGGCCCAGATATCGCGCAATCGGACCCATGTCGCGGTGTGTCAGCTTGAACCAAGCCTTGGCGAAGGTGTCTGCAAACTCCTGCGGATTCTCCAGGAATCGCCTCGAAATCTTCTCATAGATGGGGTCCATTCGCAGGGAGAGGTCCGTCGTGAACATGATGGGGGCATGTCTCTTCTTCGGATCGTGCGCATCCGGCACTTTGTCCGCCGCAGAAGCGTCCCTGGGCGTCCATTGATGCGCGCCGGCGGGACTCTTCGTGAGTTCCCATTCATAGCCGAAGAGATTTTCCAGGTAGTTGTTGTCCCACTTCACCGGGTTGGTGGTCCATGCGCCCTCTAACCCGCTGCCGATCGTATCCGCGCCCTTGCCGCTGCCAAAGCTGTTCTTCCAGCCCAGGCCTTGTTCTTCAATGTCGGCATCCTCGGGTACGGGACCGACGTACTTGTTAGGGTCGGCGGCGCCATGAGCCTTGCCGAACGTGTGTCCGCCCGCGATGAGCGCAACCGTCTCTTCGTCATTCATCGCCATGCGCGCGAAAGTCTCTCGAATATCCCGCGCCGCGGCGACCGGATCCGGGTTTCCGTTGGGGCCTTCGGGATTGACATAGATCAGGCCCATTTGAACAGCGGCCAGTGGATTCTCGAGCTGGCGGTCGCCGCTGTAGCGTTCATCTCCCAGCCACTTGCCCTCCGGTCCCCAGTAAATGCTCTCGTCCGGCTCCCAGATGTCCTCGCGCCCACCGGCGAAGCCGAAGGTCTTGAATCCCATCGATTCCAGGGCCACGTTACCGGCGAGAATGATCAGGTCGGCCCAGGATATCTTGCGGCCGTACTTCTGCTTGATCGGCCAAATCAACCGGCGCGCCTTGTCGAGGCTCACGTTGTCCGGCCAGCTGTTGAGGGGGGCAAATCGCTGTGCTCCTGCGCCCGCGCCGCCACGACCATCGGCGATGCGGTAGGTGCCTGCGCTATGCCACGCCATACGGATGAAAAACGGCCCGTAATGACCGTAGTCCGCAGGCCACCAGTCCTGCGAGGTCGTCATCAAAGTGCGGAGGTCCCGGATCACTGCTTGCAAGTCGAGAGACTTGAACTCTTCGGCGTAGTTGAACGCCTTGTCCATGGGGTTGGACAGCGGGGAGTGCTGGTTCAATATCTTCAGATTGAGTTGATTGGGCCACCAGTCTGCGTTCGTTCGAGCTCCAGCCACTGCGGACATGCGGGCGCCGCCCACAACCGGGCACTTTGATTCGTTTGACACGATTCCCTCCTTGGCCTGCTTACAACTTGCTCTACCAGACTAAGTGTAGAGTTTGGGGACCGATCGATCAACCTGACCGACAGAGGTGTGTTCAGCTCGCGCCTTGAGCGCACCCTCTCGCGGGCCATGAGGAAGATTGAGGGCTCTGGTTGCCATCGAGCATCCCCAGGATGGATGATGATTCCTCTCATGAATCGGAGTTTTTGGTGAGAATGATTTGATGAGGAATTCGAGTCAATTCACTTTTTCGGCTCTTGCCGAGGTCCGGCTCGTTCCTCTGGCTGCAGGCTTGCTGGTCTGCATCTGTTGCATCCTGCCGGCTTCCCTGTCGCAGGCGCAGTTGAGTGCGAATGACAGCCAGGCATTGGTCGGGGATGCACCCGCAGATCCGGGTCCGCCTGCGTCGCGCCTCTCCGGAAGCGTGCGCCCCGCTGCTGTAAGAACCGCGATGCGTAAAGTTGCAGACTGGCAATTGGCTCGCGTGGATGGGACCTTCAGCCGGGACTGGACGTTCGCCACGCTCTATCTCGGGATGCTGGCGGCTTCAGACACGCTGCAGGATACGCACTATCGGAATTTTGTGAAGGGCGTTTCGGAGCATTATCAGTGGGCGCCTGGGCCGCGAACGTATCATGCAGATGATCAGGCGATCGGCCAGTCTTACCTGTGGCTCTACAGCCAGCAGCGCGATCCGAAAGACCTGATCCCTCTCCAGCAGCAATTCGACGAAGTAATGCTCGCGCCGGACGATCCGCAGAAGCCTGTCTGGTGGTGGTGCGATGCTCTCTTCATGGCGCCGCCTGTCTGGACGCAACTGGCCGCCGTCACGCATCAGGGGAAATATCTCGACTACATGAATCGCGAGTGGCAGATTACCGCAAAGCTCCTTTGGGATCCCCAGGAGCACCTCTTCTTTCGCGATCAGAGTTACCTGGACAAGCGAGAGAAGAACGGCAATAAGGTCTTTTGGTCGCGAGGCAACGGTTGGGTCATGGCTGGCCTGGTTAGGGTTCTTATGTTCCTCCCCGAAGATGATCCACGCCGTCCCTTCTTTGTAGAGAAGCTGCGCCTGATGTCGTCAAGAATCCGGGAGCTTCAGGGCAAAGATGGGCTCTGGAGGCCCGGCCTGCTGGATGCCGCCGACTACCCGTATCCCGAAAACTCCGGCTCGGCCTTCTTCGTCTACGCAATGGCATGGGGAGTGAACCACGGAATTCTCGATCGCAAAACGTATCGCCCCGTAATTCTGAAGGGTTGGAGCGGGCTGGTTACCCACATTTATGAAGATGGCCGTCTGGGCTGCATTCAGCCCGTGGGAGCAGCGCCCGGAGCGTACTCGCCTGGGGCGAGTTACGTCTTCGGAACCGGAGCCTTTCTGCTCGCCGGTTCTGAGGTTGCGCACATCGGCCGTTAAGAACCGGGACTGAAGCGGAAGAAAGATTTGCCGCAAGCTATCCCGAAATGGTCGATCGACAGAAACCTCTCCGCACCGAGGCGATGAGATGCGGCGAAGCCGCCCGCGATTCCGTTACAGCGTGAGAATCTCTGCCCAGACGGCTGGGTCGACAGGAACGCCGCGGGCAAGATTTTCGGCGCGAATCTGCAGAGTTCGTTCGCCGGGATAACGGATGGGTGTGTGCTGGTCTGCGGGTGAGGAGTGGTGCAGCGAGGCAACGATTTCGTCGGCGATGCGCGCGGATTGATCGTCAGGACCAAAGGCCGCGGGCTGCATGGCGAGAAAGACCTGCGAGATGCCGGCCTCCTGCAGCGGGTCGCGGGCGAGCTGATGGGTGGCGAGGCCGAGCGACGTCATCGCGGCAATCATGTCCAGCAGGAGCGAAAGGCCGGAGCCCTTCCAATAACCGATGGGCAGGGCGCGGCCGGACTCTTCAATCGCGGTGGGGTCGCGCGTGAGCTGTCCCTGGCGATCGAAGCCGCCGTCAACAGGCAGCATCTCTCCGCGGGCTTTATAGCTCTCCAGCGCGCCGAAGGAGAATTGCGAGATGGCCATGTCCAGCACAACGTGACCTGCGGCGCGGGGCACGGCGAGGATGAGGGGATTGTTACCGATGCAGGGTTCGACGCCGCCCCACACGGGCAGATTGGACAGCGTATTTGTCCAGCAGATGCCGATCATGCCGGCCTCTGCGGCCTGCCATCCGTAAGTGCCGCCGCGCATCCAGTGATTGGTGTTGGCGAGGCTAACATAGCCGATGCCGTGCTCGCGGGCAAGT
>JAKBHH010000065.1 GCA_021836865.1 Acidobacteriota bacterium | reverse complement strand
CCATCCGGGACTCTCCTTGAAGTGTGCTTGGCGGCTCACCTCTCGGAGTTTCTTGGATGGACTCCCGTAAATGTCAAACTGCTACTGCCACCCCGGCAGAGCCGGGGGAACTCCCATTTGATTAGCTTGCACAAGTTCTCGACTGAGTACACAGGTAAGTTAGGCGACGAGGTTGGTCACGACGATTTGAACGCGCGGACACATGCTTGGATGATTCGAAGTCCATCCTTTAGTGAGCCTGTGTTGAATTGCTCACCATCGTGGTCCACAGCATTGCTGACCATCGCGATGGATGCAACAGAGACTCCTCGCGACTTCCCGAAGGCAAAGAGGGATGCGGCCTGCATTTCGACCGCAAGTATGCCCTCGTTGGCCCAGTGCTGCAGTTGCGCTTGCGTTTCGCGATAAGGTGCATCCGTAGTCCAAACCTTCCCCGAGCGAACAGTCCAACCAGTCGCAGGGAGTTCACGCTCCAGGAGCGCTGCTACCTGCGGCGCGGGACAGTCAACCTCCTTGCCTGGAGCAAGGTAATGCAGCGACGTGCCTTCGTCACGGATAGCGCCGGTAATCGCTACCAGGCAAGGTAACGGCAATTCTGGCGAAACCCTGCCGGCAGAGGTCAAACCGATGATTAGTTCCGCGCCTGCAGCCGCCAGTTGTTCGGCAATCAGGACTGCATAGGGCCCACCGATGGTGCGCGGGATGATTCCGCACATCGTGCTTTCAACCTCAATTGCAAACATCGTCGTGTGAAAGCAGGGCCATGCGGGAAACGCCTGAGCAATTCCCTCCTTGACCAGCCAATCGGTGATATCGCCATCGAACTCAAGAATGCAGAGGGGCGGCACGCGTCCGTCAGGAATTCGACGCGAGCGCCTCACGCTGTCGATCAAGCCTTCAGGTGTAAACGTCGTTGGCTCGTCAATCGGGTGGTTCAGCAGCGGCAGCTTATCCATTCGGTTTTCTCTACTTGACAATTTCGTCAAAACTATTCAAGGATACTATTGAATAGTTTATGAGTACAACAGGCGACCCCAAGAAGAGCCTATACGAACAGCTTGCGCGATTGGGCAAAGCTGCGGCCAGCCCAGCGCGACTCGAACTGCTGGATCTTTTGTGCCAGGGGCCGAGAACCGTCGAAGGCCTGGCCAATGAAGCGGGTCTGAGCGTAGCCAACGCTTCGCAACATCTCCGCGTTCTGCATGGTGCGCGCCTTGTGGAAGGTGAAAAGAACGGCCTGTTCGTGACGTATCGCCTGGCTGATCCGGCGGTGGGCGACTTCTTTCAAACACTGAGGGCATTGGGAGAGAAGCGGCTGGCTGAGGTCGATGCGATCCTTCGCGAGTTCAGGGAGGCGCCGGAATCTCTGGAGGCAATTGAAAAGGAAACATTGTTGAACCGCGTCAAGAAGGGAGAAATCATCCTCATTGATGTGCGCCCCGCAGAGGAGTACCGTGCCGGCCATATTCCGTTCGCAATGTCGGTGCCGCTCAAGGAACTGAGATCACACTTCCCAAAGCTGCGCCGGCGCCAGCCGATCGTGGCTTATTGCCGCGGCCCCTACTGTGTGCTCGCGGTCGAGGCGGTGAAACAACTCCGGGCGAAGGGATTTCGCGCGGCTCGCATGGACGACGGGATTGCTGAATGGCGTGCACGCGGGCTCCCGGTCGCCGTTTCCGAGGTATCAAAATGAACGCCACTCGCAAACAAATCGTCGTTATTGGTGGGTCCTTTGGCGGCATCAATGCCGCCTATGAACTGCGCAGGCAGCTAGGCCAGATGGCTGAGATCACGGTCATTTCCAAAGAAAGAGACTTTACATTCCTTCCGTCCCTTCCCTGGGCTATTCTCGGATGGCGCGATCCCGCCTCTTTACAGGTCGGAATTGAGAAGCCTCTGAAGCGAAGAGGCATTCGATTCGTGCATGCGGAAGTCGAGCAGCTCGATCCCGGCAAATGTGAAGTCGCGACACGCACCGAGACCTTCCCGTACGACGCCGTGCTCATCGCAAGTGGAGCTGACCTAGATTACGACGCAGTACCGGGCCTCGGCCCAAAGTCCGGTTACGCGCATTCAACGTTCAGTGTGGATGAGGCCGTGCGAGCAAGAGACGCGTTGTCGGGCGTTCTGGCTCGGGAATCCGGACGAATCGTTATTGGGGCAGCAGCCTGCGCAAGCTGCATCGGGCCAGCCTATGAACTGGTCATGATGATTGACACCGCACTTAAGCGCATGAAAAAGCGCCATCGGTTCTCGTTGACGTTTCTGACGCCGGAGCCGTATCTCGGCCATTTTGGAGTCGATGGGATTGGCGCATCGCCTCGGATGGTGCAAGACGAATTTGCCGTGCGCAGTATCGAATCCGTCGTGAATGCGCAGATCAGAGAAGCACAATCCGACCGAATTGTTCTCCATGACGGAAGCGAGCATCTTTTCGACTTTTCGTTGGTCATCCCTGCATTCCGCGGGAGCGCCTTTGTGCGCTCGGTAAGCGGTTTGGCAAATCCGAAGGGATTTATCACGATCAGCCCGCAGATGGTGAGCGAGAAATTCCCGAATATTTATGCGGCAGGAGTGGCTGTGGCGATTCCGCCGCCACGGCAGACCCCTGTTCCAGTTGCTGTGCCCAAAACTGGACACATGACTGAACTCATGGCCCGCGCCGCGGCTCGCAACATCGCCGCAGAGTTCCGAGGTGGAATCAAGGTGGATGGCTTGTCGATTCCTTCCACCTGCATCGCCGATGCGGGCGACACGGCATTCTATCTTGCGGCGGATCCGTTTCTGCCCCCCAGGAACAGAGTCATCACCAAGAAAGGCAAATGGGCGCGATATCTGAAGCTGGGGTTCGAGCGATATTACCTTGCGCAAATTCGCTACGACTTGCCTCACCTCGATTTTGGTTGGTGAGTTTTGAAGACAAAAGAAAGGAACGAAGCAATGAAGTATTTGATCATTCTGAATGATGCGCCCTATGGATCGGAACGCAGTTATAACGGGCTTCGACTTGCGGGTTCATTGGCCAAGCAGGAAGGCGATTCCGTGTCCGTCTTTCTGATCGGAGATGCCGCCAATTGTGCGATAGGAGGGCAAACGACTCCGAACGGCTATTACAACATCGAGCGCATGATCAAAGGCCTTGCGGCGAAGGGTTCGCAGATTGGCATATGCGGCACGTGTATGGATGCCCGCGGAATCCGGCCCGAGATGGTTACGGAAGGCTCCAGGCGCAGTACGATGGACGAACTCACTCGATGGACCATGGAAGCAGACAAGGCACTCGTCTTTTGATGGATGAAGACGACTCCGCTGCGAAGGCGTTGGAAGTCACGCCTAGCTCCTATGCCCGGTGGAGGTCGTCCTTTCTCGGTGAGGTAACGGAGCGGCTTGAACAGCATGCGATATTGGAAGCCGCAGGCGATCTTCGCGGCCTATCCGTACTCGACGCTGGGTGCGGAGACGGTGCGTTCATCGTGGCCGCCTGGGCGAAAGGCGCGCGCGTTTCGGGCGTGGACGCTTCCCAGGCAATGCTGGAAGCAGCGCACACGCGTGCACTCGGCAGCGGTGCAAGAGTCGATCTGGTCCATGCTTCTGTTGAGGAGCTTCCTTTCCCGGCGGGTACATTCGATGTCGTGGTGATGGCCAGCGTGCTGTGCACGGTTCAGGATCCCCTCGTGGCTTTGAGTGAAGCTGCACGAGTGCTTCGACCTGGAGGGAGATTGGTGCTCGGAGAACTCCATGTCTGGAGTCTCTGGTCTTTGTCGCGGCGGCTTCGCGGCTGGCTGGGAAACCCGTTCTGGCGTGGAGTCCGATTCTGGACCGTGGGAGAGATCCGCGCGATGGTTCATCATGCCGGGCTGAGCGTTCAGTATGTCAGAGGCTGCATCTACTATCCACCGTGGGAAACTACTGCACGGCTTTTGTGGCGTGCGGACCAGCCTTTGAGTCACCTTGGAACCTTCTGCGCAGCATTCCTCATCGTTCGAGCAGGCAAGGAGTAGATCGTATGCCAGAATCACAGAACCGTATCTATCTCGATTACAACGCCAGCACTCCAATTGCGCCTGAAGTGCGTAAGTTGATCGCCGAAATGCTTGAAGAACCCTTTGGGAATCCGTCGAGCGGCCATTGGGCCGGCATACCAGCAAAAGAAGCGGTCGAGAAGGCCCGCGCACAAGTTGCCGCATTGCTTGGCGCGATGCCGAACGAAATTGTCTTTACGAGCGGCGGAAGCGAAGCCAACAACCACGCGCTGAAGGGTGTCTTCTTTGCAGCAGGCAGCAGTGACGTGCACATCATTACGACGCAAATTGAACACCCGGCAATCACCAACCCGTGCCGGTTTCTTGAGAAGCTTGGCGCCAAGGTGACTTACTTGGCGGTCGATGGGGCTGGCTGCGTCGATCCTGACGATGTCCGCCGCGCACTGCAGCCCAGTACGCGCCTAATCTCAGTAATGCATGCGAACAACGAGACGGGCACCATTCAGCCGATTGCTGAGATCGCGCATCTTGTGAAAGGTACTGGTGTCCTGCTGCACACCGATGCGGCGCAATCGGTGGGTAAGATTCCATGCGATGTTTCAAAGCTTGGCGTTGATCTCCTGTCTGTTGCCGGCCATAAGGTCTATGCGCCGAAGGGTGTCGGCGCTCTGTATATCCGGGGAGGGGTGTCGCTCGAATCATTTATTCATGGAGCAGGTCACGAGAGCGGACGACGAGCCGGAACCGAGAATGTGCCGTTGAATGCCGCCTTGGGAGCCGCCTGCGAGCTAGCTGCAAGCTGGATCGGAATGGAATCTGTAAAGGCTTTGCGAGACCATTTTTGGAATCGTCTCCAGGCTAAGTTTGGAGAGAAGGTTGCCTTGATAGGCCATCCTATAGAACGGCTTCCAAATACCCTCAACGTGGGATTTGTGGGCCAAGTAGGCGCGGAGATCCTTGGCAGGATTCCGCGGCTAGCTGCATCCACTGGATCGGCTTGTCACTCTGGCAACGTCGAGATGTCGCCCGTTTTGCACGCTATGCGTGTACCGCCACAAATCGGAATGGGCGCCATCCGATTCAGTCTCGGACGCGGAACGACCAAAGAAGAGATCGAGACCGTCGTAGAGTTGATCGGACAGGTCCTCGCTTGACCGATCATTTGCCAATCGAGTCGGCCCCTGTCCATCAATCGGATGACACCCGGAATCTGAAACTGGCAAACGAGTCACGACAAAGCACTCATTGAGCGACGGTTGTGAGAAATTCCACAGATTACTCGCGGTAAATGGGCTCTGGTCCGGTGCTCTAGCGCGAACTCTCAAGTTGCACGAAATCTCTAGTGCCGTATCGACAGCGCTCCGCAGGCAGGGATTTCTCGGGTTTGGAGAAGCTTCCGGCGGAGCGGTGTTGGTACGGCGATTTGCGCTAAGCCGCTAGCGCGGTGGAAGTATGGGGATTGGATGGACTCTGCGGGGAGCCGATGCGGCCGATTCCGCCAAGGATCCAGTGGTGTCGATGCCTGATTGGGTGCTCATCGAGGGCAGCCTTGACTCGGGTTGTGTTTGCGCTCGCTTCGCTAACGGATGGCGAGCCGTTTCGAGGCGCACGTTCGCGAAGGGCTGATGGAGATGCCGTGAGCGCGCCTGATCGATTTGGCATGAAAGTGAGCATCGTTTTCCTCAGGAGGAGTCGACGGCTGCGGGGTGAGTCGGAGTTAGGCTGCCGATCTGCTGACCAGCGATTGCACGGGCAACGACGTGAAGAGTCCCGCATCGACACTGGGGGCAGGCTCGGTTCAACGCAGACCTCTGCTTGTCGTCGAGCAGTCTGGTGAGGTCGGCCTGCGCAGAGCGGAGATGAACTCGGCACAGGGCCAGCGCGTGGCGTCGGTTCCGGTTGGCAAGCAGGCCGAAGTGCCGAATCTTTACGAAACCGGAGGGCAGGACGTGGAGAAGGAAGCGCCGGATGAACTCGGTAGCCTCGAGCCTCATGGTGCTGCTGCGGTTGCCGTGCCGCGAGTCGCGCCAGCGAAAGCGCACCTGACCGCTCTCGATGCTTATCAGCCTTCCGTTAGAGACGGCGACCCGATGCGTGTAGCGCGCCAGATACTTCAGCACATGCTCGGGTCCGCCGAAAGGAGGCTTGGAGTAGACCACCCACTCTTTACGTCTCAGGCTTCCGAGCAGAGAGTAGAAGGCACGCGGGGAGGAGAGTGCAGCCACCTTGCCGGGGAAGCATAGTTCTCCACTGCGATGGCTTCGCTTAAGAAAGCTGAGCAGCTTGCCGCGGAACATGCGGCTGAGCACACGCACCGGGAGGAAGAATCCGTGGCGCTTGTTCGCGATCCAGCGCGAGTGATCCGGAGCCAGTCCGCCGGCAGGAATGAGACAGTGCAGATGGGGATGGAACCGGAGGTTCTGGCTCCAGGTATGAAGAACGGCAAGGATGCCGATGCGCGCGCCAAGGTGCCGCGGATCTGCGGCAATCTCCAGCAGGGTCTCGGAAGCTGCGCGAAACAGCATCGCATAGAAGACCTTCTGGTTGCGCAGTGCTATGGGTGCCAGCTGTTCCGGGACGGTGAAGACTGCGTGGACGTAGGGCACCGGCAGCAGACTGGCAGCCTGCTTGAGCAGCCATCGATCGCGCGCTGAAGACTGGCACTTGGGGCAGTGCCGGTTGCGGCACGAGTCGTATGCCACAGTCTCATAACTGCAGCGATCGCATCGTTCGAGATGTGTACCCAGCGCGGCCGTGCGGCACAGGCCGATATCGCGCAGCACCTTCCGTTGCTGGTCCGACAGTGCGTCGCCCCAGCGCTGGAAGAACTGCTCCTGAAAACCGCGAAAGACATCGGCCACTTCGAGCCGATGTCCTGTCATGCGGTTCTGTTGCCTCCCTGCGCGGTTGGGCGCATCTGAATCGGCAGATCATCGAGCGGGCTTGGAGTGGAACGCAGCCGGGCTTCGGATACATGCAGGTATCGGGACGTAGTCTCGAGATCGCGATGACCGAGCAGCAACTGGATGCTGCGCAGATCGGTGCCGGCGTCCAGCAGATGCGTCGCGAACGAGTGGCGCAGCACGTGTGGGCTTAGCGGCTTCCTTATACCCAACTGCTTGCGCAGCTTCTGACAGACGACACGCACTGCGTTCGCCTTCAGCGGCTCTCCCGGCCGTTTCCCTTGAAACAGCCACTCCTTGGGCTTGCGCCAGCGCCAGTACACGCGCAGAATCTCCAGCAGCTTCGGGGACAACATCACCTGACGCGGGAACTTGCCCTTGCCTTCGCGGATGTGGATGACCATCCGCTTGCTGTCGATGTCGGTCACCTTCAGATCCAGCGCTTCCTGGCAACGAAGACCGGCGCTGTAGTACAAGGCCAGCAGCGCGCGATGCTTGGTGTTCATCTCCGCATCGAGCAATGCACGGACCTCCTCGCGGCTCCAGACGGTAGGCAGCTTGCGCCGTATCTTGGGCTTGATGACTTCCTGATCAAACCAGGT
The DNA here is from genome assembly GCA_021836865.1 of Acidobacteriota bacterium. Lineage (GTDB taxonomy): Bacteria > Acidobacteriota > Terriglobia > Terriglobales > Acidobacteriaceae > Telmatobacter. The sequence continues at coordinate 13,852 of JAKBHH010000065.1, read as the reverse complement.
CTGCTTCAGCGTCCGCGTATAGAGGAACTTCAGCGCCGATCGCGCGCCCTGAATCGTTCCCCACGCAAGCTTGCGTTCGTTGAGCAGATGCAGCAGGAATGTGCGCACATGCTCAGGACCGAGTTGATCGGGTGACTTGTGAAAGTACTTCGCAAACTCGGCAACGGTGTGTGTGTAGTGACGAACGGTGCGTTCGGAGAAGTTGCGCAGCCGGAGATCTTCCTGCATGCGCTGACGTAGATGAGTCATGGACACCTCCTCGGGTGTCCAACACTCTATCCAAATGCCACAAAGGCATCCCCTGCCGCGTTAGCGGCTTAGTGCAAATCGCCTAAGCACTCGTTGACTTGCAGGCTGGTCTCGATGGATGGACACAGCACAACTAAAAATGCACGGACATCCGAAGCAGGAATAGGGGGGGTGCTGGGCGGGAGAAGTGTGGGTGCGTGGCGCTCCGGGATGGAGCGCCACGCATTGATTGCGAGGCTGGTGCGGGTTGGAGCTTAGTTGCCTTCCGGGGTTTCAGGGGTTTCCGGCTGGGCGATCTCAGAGGCGGTCAGCAGGTAGTTGCCGCTTTGATCGACAAGCAGATAGCCGTGGACCTGGATGGGTGTGTTAGCAGCCAGCGAGGTGAAGCTGGAAGCGGTGAGGCCGTTGCCGTATTGGGTGTTGGGCCCTGCGACGGCGTTGAGCGTGACGAGCTTCTCATAGCTGCTGAGGAAGGACGGCACGGGGAGAGCGAGAGAGAAGTCGAGGTTGGGGCCGGAGGCCTGCGGGGCCGCGGTGAGAACGCCCGCAACACTTTCACCGCCAAGGGTGATTTGCGTGGCGTCGAGGTTGCCGCTGGAGTCCATGGCGCCGCCGACCATCACGGCCTGGCCGGGGAAGATCTCTGAGGCGTTGAACATGGACGCGCTGAGGCCGAGCTGGGTTGCATCCTCAGTGACGCCATAGGCGGTGGAAGAGGCGACGAGCACGTTGAGGGTCATCGTAGACGGCATCATGGAGCCGAAGTCTTCCTGCGGGACCATGGTGAAGCTGGTGAGGTTGCCTGCTGTATTACGCGCGACCATCACGACGATGCCCTTGGCGCCATCTTCCTGGCTGGAGCTCATGCCGGCTGCCAGCGGCGTGATGGAGAGCGCGAGGAGCGTGCCGTCAGTCTGCGTCTGGCCCTTGACCTGGACGATGGAGTTCTGGGCAATGGTGGCGGGGGTTACGCCGGACGGGAAAAGGGTGGAGCCGTTGATGGCAAAGGTGAACTGCTGGCCGGAGTCTCCCGACTGCACGGTGATGCTGGTGGAGCTGATGGCGACAACCATGCCGGTAACTTCGACTTCACGGTCGTTGTTATTTTCATTCTCGACCTGAGCGGCGGAGGTGCTGATCGCCGGAGTGAAGGTGACGGTAGAGCCGGAGATCGAGAAGGACTGGGCGAGGCTGAAGGCGAGGTGCAGATCGACCTCACTGCTGGTGGTGAAGTTGAGAGCGGGATTGAGGGCCACGGTGACGGAGGGCGAGCTGAGCGTGGCGCTGGCCGTGACAGGCTGACCGGTGGTGGGGTCGAGATAGGTGACCTGCGCGGCAGAGACCGTGACGGTGACGGAGTTGTAGGTGCCGGGCGCAAGGCTGGTGAGCTCAATGGGCTCCTGCATGGCGCCGAGGCCGGAAAGCTCGACGGTCTCGGGATTCGAGAGGACACTGACCGGCGATCCGCCGGTGGCTGCCACGGCAATGGCGGAGAGGGTGATTTTGGCGGAGAGGATATTGCCCAGGGGCGCATCACTCACGGTGATGACCATGGGTGCGGAGCCCGGCTTGGTAGCCGTGGTTCCGCCTGCCGCGTTGGACATGGAACTGCAGCCCGCGAGGAAAAAGAGTCCTGTGAAAGCGGTTGCGCCGAGGATACAGAGTTTCCAATTTGCTGCCATCTTCATGGTGCTATACCTCCAAATGGATCTGCCGGAACCTGCGGCTGGCGATTGCGCGGTCCTGGGTGATGAAGCCGTTCGATGCCGCGGCGAGATTGCAGCGAGGCACCGTAAGAAGCTCCGTTCAAAACATGGGCCGAGGGCTTTTGTCTGGGCAGTCGGCATTCCCGCTGCCTCTTGGACATATGGGTAGCGGCCGATGCATTCAGCCATCGGCGTCGATCCGGGGTGAGAAATGGCTGGCGGCGCGAAGATCGAGCTCGGTCCGACAGAGAAAATAGAATGTATATCATAAAGATATAAAATGAGTTACCTTCAGCATAGTTGATCCGGCGATGGCGCTTGGAGAACAAGGATACCCTCTCCACGGCCAAGGCAGGATCGAATAACAGCGAACCGAGTCGGCGAAGAGACGGCCCGACGGGCTGCGAAAGTCTTCCAATTACGATAGGGCGCCAGCGAGAAGCAAAAATATAGGGTTAGGATAAATTCTTTCTGGGGCTGCGCGCTTTGTCAGACGAAGCTGTGACAAAAAGGTGAGGCTGGACATGGGGAAAACATGTCCAGCCTTTTCATTTTGGACCCGGCCCTGCGGAAAGACCGCTGGGGGGCCTACTTGACGCGGACCGTGGGCTCGACCGATAGGCCTGGACGGAGCAGGTGCGTGGAGTCCTCATCTTTAAGATCTGTGAAATCAATGCGGACGGGGACGCGCTGCACGACCTTGACATAGTTGCCGGTGGCGTTCTCCGGCGGGAAGAGCGAGAGGACAGAGCCGGTGGCGCCGCCGATCTGGGTAACGGTGCCCTTGTAGTCCTTTCCGGTGGCGTCGACGTGGATGGTTACAGGTTGGCCGGCAGCCATGTGTCTGAGCTGAGTCTCCTTAAAGTTGGCCGTGATCCACAGGTCCTCAAGCGAGACGAGGGTTAGCAGGTTCTGACCGACGGAAACATTCTGGTTGATTTCGACGCTCTTGCGGGTAATGATGCCCGCGACGGGAGCGACAATTCTGGTGTAGCTGAGGTTGAGCTGGGCCTGATCCAGCTGGGCTTTTGCCTGCTGGACCTGGGCCTGGGCCTGGCGGACGCGAGCGTTTTGCGCGGCGACCTGCTGAGGCCCGGTCTGCGCGAACTTGAGCTGGGCAACGGATTGCTTCTCGCGTTCGCGGGCCACGCGTACCCCGTCGCTGGCAGCCTGCTGGCTGGCTTGCGCGTCGGCGAGTGCGGCCTTTGCTGCGTCGGCGGCGGCTACGGCTGCGTCAAACTGCTGTTTGCTGATGACGTCCTTCTCGACCAGCGGCTTGTAGCGCGCCAGATCGGCCTGGGCCTTGACGTCGTTGGCCTGGGCCTGAGCGACGCGGGCCTGCGCAGCCTGCAATTGTTGCTGGGCCTGCGAGACGGAGGCCTGCGCTCCGGTGACGTCGGCCCCTGCGGCCGACAGGTTGCTGCCGGTGTTGATGGTGGTGATGGGCACATTGACCTGCGCGGCGGCTGCGTTGGCCTCAGCGCTGGCCAACGCGGCCTTGGCGTTCTCGACAGCGACCTGAAAGTCCTTCGGATCGAGCTCCGCGATAGGATCGCCGGCTTTGACAACCTGATTTTCGTCGACATCCACCTTGATGATCTGACCGGCAATGCGCGCGCTGATCTGGATGAGATGCCCATTGATCTGCGCGTCGTCGGTATCCTCAGTAAAGGTGGAGCGCCACCAGAGCCCGGCCGCGACCAGCACCAGCACAACAAGCACGACGATCACGACTCCCTTGCGCCGTGACCGCGGCTGGCTGATCTCCGTGCTCTCGTCCTGCTCGGGTTGGACTGCTGTTGGGTTTGAATCCGCCACGTTTACTTTCCTCCCAGATATTTTCGGTAGTCCTGCGCTGCGCCGAGGGCGCGGGCCAGGTTGAGTTTGGCCACATTGTGCCGGTAAAGGCTGGCCACGTATTGATCGTTAGCCTGCGCCACGGATTGCTCGGCCTGGCTTACGGCGAGGTTGTCACTGACTCCGTTGGCGTAGCGCTGCTGGGCCTCGCTAAGTGCCTCCGCTGCGAGCTCGACGCTGGAGCCTGCAACCTGGACCTGCTGCTGCGCGGAGGCGATATCGAGCAGCGCGTCGCGGACGTCTGCATCCACCTGGGCGTTTGCATCGCTCAACTGCGCCTTCCGGGTGTCCAACTGAGCCTGCGCCTGCTGGGCCTCACCGCGCAAGCCGTATTCCTTGAAAAGGGGGACGCTGAGGGTGCCGGAAGCGTCACCGGTGCCGTGCGAATGGCGCACATTGACGCCGATGTCGCCGTAGTCGCCGGCAAACTTGACGGTGGGGAGGCGGTCGGCTGTGGCAGCCTTGCGCTCTTCCTGCGCGGCCTGGGTCTGCTGAACCATGGCGGCAAGATCTTTGCGATTGGCGCGGGCGTCGCGGATGGCCGCGTCGACGTCCAGCTGGTCAAATGCGGCGTAGGGCACTTTGTCCGTGAGATTGAACTGCTGATCGAGCGGCAGTCCGATGGTGCGCGCCAGGGCGAGGCTGTCCTTTTCAAGCCCGTTGCGCGCTACGATCGACTGCTGCTGGAGGGACTGGTAATCGACCTGGGCACGGAGTTCGTCAAGCCTGGGGGCGGTTCCGGCGTCGTGCCGCGCGACAGCCTGGTCGAGAGACAGCTTGGAGGTGGCGACCTGTGCATCGACGCTGGCGACCCGGGCCTGGTCGGCAAGGACGAGCAGGTACGCGTTGCCGACGGTGAGGATCACCATATCGCGCGCGTCCTGGGCGGAGAGCTGCGCCGCGGCGAAGTTGTGGCGCGCGGCAAGGTAGTCGTGCAGGGATTTGAGGTCCAGCAGCGACAGGTTGAGCGAGGCGCGGAGGTCCGTGTAGCCGAATGGGCCAATGATGGTGGGAAAGCCGGGAATACGAAGGCCTTCGGCGGCCAGGTCCACCTGCGAGACGGCCTCCTGGGCGTTGAAGGTGACAGACGGGAGCAGTGTCTGAAGCTGGCTGAGGCGCTGGCCGCGGACCTGCTCAGTCTGCGTGGCGCTGAGAATGACGCCGAGGTTGTTTTTGAGGCCGCGCTGGATGGCGTCATCGAGGGAAAGATCGATGGCCTGCGCGGTGGCCTGGCCCGCGGTAACGCTGCCGGAGAAGCTTGCGGCGGTTGGACCGGAGGGCTGGTTGGGCGGAGCCTGCGCGGCGGCGGCCGCAGCCGACAGCGAACACGCAAGCGCAGCCAGGGCGCAGACAGCCAGCACGAGATTTCCTGAATTATCTGATGACATCAAGAATCGTCTTCGAATCATGGCAGGGGATGCCTGCCGGAAAGATATTGGCACTCCAATGGATGCCCGAAAGAGGCCGTCGGGTTCTTAAATGTAGTGTACCGAACAGGAGGGTGGGCGGATGGAGCCCTGGGGACACGCAGGCGACGGGAGGTGAAGCATTTGCCACGCTGCTTGCGAAACGAGTCTGGAACATTTTTTCAAATCGTACAGGGTCATCGCTCCCCGTGCGTCACGTGACTCCAGGGTTGCGTCGCCGGTCTCCAGTATTCTCCGAGGATGCTTTAGCGTCCGCTGGTGGAATGGAGCAACTGCGCAGCGAGCGAGCAGAGGCCCTGACGGAAGGTGTCGCGGACGGCATCGGCGGTCCAGCCGGCGGCGCGCGGGCCGCCGTGCGCGGCGAGCAGCTCGGCAGTCTCTGACGAGGTGAAGCCGGCCACGGCGCGCAGGGCGAAGATGACGCGGGCGTCGACGGGCAGGCTGTTGAGCCAGGCGCGGACGCGCTCACGGTCGGGGCCGGCGATCATAGTTTCAATCTCCTGGCCGGAGACGCCCGCTGCATCGAGGTCGTCGTCTCCGATGCATCCGGTGGAGGCGGCGGGTTCCGCGGGGGCGTCGAGGCAGCCGGGCTGGCGGCGCTGGATGAGCTGGATTGCAGAGATGGCGAGGGCACGACGGCCGCTTTTACGGGCCCGCGTGGCGTCGTGGCAGGAGGAGACCTCAGCCTCGGCAACGGCGGTCTCGACGAGACGCATACTGTCTTCGCCCTCGCCGACCAGCATGGAGGCCAGGCTGTAGAGTCCGGCTGCAATGATGTCGAAGGCGTTGTCGAGCCCCTCAAACGCCTCATTGATGGCGGCCTCGTCTTTCGGCTTTCCGTCGAGGAGTCCAGTGATCTGACGGGCAAAGTCGTGCACTTCCGCCGGGATGGGCTGGGGCGGAATCAGGCTGTTGGAAGCAGCGGTCTTATCGGCCATGCGCGAAAGCTCTCCCTGGGTCGGAACCGGTTACCTGCTCCATGGTCAACCCAGCGGGCGGTGCGGGTCAATCAGGATCGCCTCCCAGGTTCGTGCGGTTGGCAGGTTGCATCGGGGCTAAAACCCTCTCCAGGCTCGTGGCCCGGTGATCGCAGGGAGGAAAACGCGGTAGACTTGGCATCACGGCAGCCTGAGAACGACCCAATGCCCAGACCGAGCCCCAAGCAGAAACTTTTCAACGGCCGCGACCACTCGTGGATGCAGTTCAACCGGCGTGTGCTGGAGGAGGCGGAGGACGCGACGAATCCCCTGCTGGAGCGGGTGAAGTTTCTGGCGATCACGGGGTCGAACCTGGACGAGTATGTGGAGATTCGCCAGGCTGGCCTGATGCAGCGGATTGAAGACGGCTATCGCGAGCCCGGGTATGACGGGCTGCGTCCGGACGAGTCTCTGACGGCGCTGACGGCCGAGATTCACGGATTTGTCGAGGCACAATACCGGTGCTGGAATGAGCATCTGCTGCCGGAGCTGCGGCAGCAGGGGATCCGTCTGCTGGAGTGGGATGAGCTTGGCGAAGAAGCGCGGGCCCATGCGCAAAGCTACTTTCAGCGCGAGGTAGACCCGCTGCTGACGCCGATTGCGATCGATCCGGCACATCCATTTCCTCGGGTGCTGAACAAGGCGCTGTGCCTGGCGCTGCTGCTGCGGCGGAAGCGGCGCAGCTCTGGCCCGCTGGTGATGGGCGTGGTGACGGTGCCGCGGGCCCTGCCGCGATTTGTGCGGCTGCCGGCCGTCGAGAGCAAATATGACTACCTGCTGCTGCAGGATCTGATTACGCAGAATCTTGGCGGGATGTATCGCGGCTATGAGGTGATGGCGCGGGCGGCATTCCGGGTAACGCGCAATTCGAACTTGTATATCGAGGAAGAAGAGGCGCGATCTCTGCTGGAGACGATTCGCGTTGAGCTGCACAACCGGCGCAAAGGCGACGCGGTACGGCTAGAGGTGGAGGCCGGCGCGCACGCGGAGATTGTGGAACGGCTGCGGGTCAACTTTGAACTCGACGAGAACCAGGTGTACCAGTGCGATGGGCCGATGAATCTGTCGCGCCTGATGTTTTTCTACGGCGACATCGAAAGGCCTGCGCTGAAGTTTGCGCCGTTTACACCGCGGCCGCTGCACCTGAGCCGCAAGGCGGCCAATATCTTTGACGAGCTGCGGCTGCATGACATCCTGCTGCACCATCCGTATGACTCCTATGACGCGGTGGTGGATTTTATTCAGCAGGGCGCGGAAGATCCGGTGGTGGTGAGCATGAAGCAGACGCTCTACCGCACGAGCCACGACTCACCCGTGTATGCTGCGCTGACCGAAGCAGCGGCAACAAAGGAAGCGACGCTGGTGGTGGAGCTGATGGCGCGCTTCGATGAGGCGTCAAACATCCGCTGGGCGCGCAGCATGGAAGACGCGGGGGTGCAGGTCTTTCACGGCGTGGTGGGACTGAAGACGCACTGCAAGCTGGCGCTGCTGGTGCGGCGCGACGAGGATGGCGTGACGCGGCGCTACTGCCATCTGGGGACGGGCAACTACAACCCGGTGACGGCGCGGTTCTATACGGATTTGAGCCTGTTGACCTGCGATCCGCAGATCACGGAGCGGGTTCACATGGTTTTCAACTATCTGACTGCCCACGCTGAGGTGGATGACTACCGGCCTCTGCTGGTGGCGCCGCTGACGATGGCGGAGAGCTTTCTGGGCTTGATTCGGCGCGAGGCCGAACATGCGCGCGCAGGGCGGCCAGCGCACATTGTGGCCAAGATGAATGCGCTGCTGGAGCCGCGCGTGATTGAGGCGTTGTATGCGGCATCCCAGGCGGGCGTGGAGATTGACCTGATTGTGCGTGGGCTGTCGATTCTGCGACCGGGTGTGAAGGGCCTGTCAGAGCGGATTCGGGTGCGGTCGATTGTGGGGCGGTTCCTGGAGCATTCAAGGATTTTTCATTTTTCCAACGGAGGCAACGACGAGATCTACCTGGGCTCAGCGGACTGGATGCCGCGCAACCTGTTCGAACGCTGCGAAGTGGTGTTTCCGGTGCGCGATCCGGCGGCCAAGGCGCGGATACACGATGAGATTCTGCCGGCGCTGCTGGCTGATACGGTGAAGGCGCGGCTGCAACAGCCGAACGGGGTGTATGTGCGCGCGTCCGCGGCGCTGAAGAATGCCGCGGAGTTTTCCAGCCAGGCGTTTTTGATGCAACTGGCCGAGGGCAAGACCAACCTGGACGCGATTCCCGCGGCTCGCACGACCAAAGCCCCGTCACGACAGCCCGCACGCAAGGTGCAGGCGGCGGATTGAGCGAGTCGCCGCCTTTCGCGCCGGGGAAGACGCAGGGCAGATTCCATAGAAGCGATGCTTATTCCTGCTGCGGCAGGGCTGCGACGACTTCGGGAGTTGCGCCGTAGGAATTGCCGGGGAGCAGGTGGAGCACCAGGCCAAGCAGCAGGCACGCGGCAAGGCTGACACCGGCGTCCAGGGCAAAGCTGCCTGCCAGACCGCCCGCTGCATAGCCCCGGCCATCGGCGACCATCATGTAAGTGACGGGAATGTTGGTGGCCGCAGTGAGGAAGGCGAAGGTTGTTGCGGCCAATGGATTGTCTTGCCCGATGGTCTCAAATACGATGCCGATCTGGAGGCAGTAGGCTCCCGCCTGGAAGAGGAATTCGCCGAGCAGCGCAATCGCGAAGGTCCATGGCGTATGGGGCAGCACGATCAGGCTCAGAGTGAAGAGGGCGCCCACGATTCCGTTGGCGAGATAGAGAAGGCGCAGCGGCCTGCCTTTCGCGATGACCGGAAAGAGCAGGCAGCCAAGCAGGCCGGGCAGGAAGATGCCCGCTCCACCGGCCAGACTGACCATGCCCGGAGAGGCGTGAAAGTCGGCACCGAGGCCGCCGAGGATGTTGGTGAGTGCGAAGGAACTGCACGGTGAAGCGAAAAGCAGCAGCGCGATGAGCACCTCACGGCGGCGCAGGAGGGCCAGGACGTCGCGATTGAATTCCCTGAAGCTCTCGCCTGCCAGTCGCCTGTCGGGGCCGGGGGCAGGCATGAAGAAAAAGATCACAGCGGGAAGTGAGACGATGAGTGCAAGAAGCGCAGCCGCGAGAACCACGGGAAGATTGCGCACCAGCTCGCCGCCGATGATCGAGGTGATTCCCATGCCGCAGATGAGAGCGATATTGACCCATGCGCTGAGAGTGTTTTTGTGCCGTTGAGGGCAGATCGCGGAGAGCCATCCGCCGAGCGCCGAAGCTGAGAGGGCGGCTGTCACGGTGGCTGCCACAAGGGCGAATTCGAGGAGAACGAGATGGTCCAGTCTGGCGATGGATATGAAGACCAGTACTGCGGTCAGAGCAGCAAAGACAGCGGCATACCAGCGGCGGCTGAAGCGCACATCGAGGATGGGGGCGAACACGACGGCCCAGAAATTGGCGGAATAGGCAAGGGCGGTGATCGATGCGATTCTTGCCTCGGGAACATGCCGCGCGGCCAGCAACTGAGGCACGACAAAAACGACGATGCCTGTGGTGAGGCCTATGGTGGAGTCAGAAAGGCCCATGAGCCAGATGGGCGGGATACGGCGACTGGGCATCGCGCAGGCCTCCTGGGGACGACCCATGATAGCTCAAATCTCTCTCATTATCTGCAGGGATTCTTTGCGGGGTGACACTGCCAGAGCAGCATCGCACGCGCCTGCAAACTCCTCTAGAAGGGAGGCCGGAAGGATTGAGACGATCGGCTTGATGCGAAGGGCAGGTGCGGCAGTTCAACTCGATGCCGGTTGCTCCCTCTACAATCGAGAGGATGCCGGTGACCTTGACCCATCCCCAGGAGCAAGGCGACGCCGCTGTTGGCACATGCGCGGCGAGCCGAACCTTTGACGCACCGATGCCGTTGCGGCTTTGGCACCTGGCCAGCCTGGACGCGCCCAGCGTAGCCGTAGTGTGGGCGCTTGCGATCGCCTGGGCGGGGGGTATCCGGCTGCCTGCATGGGTTCCGGCGCTGCTGGCGCTGGGCACGTGGACGGTTTATGTGGGCGACCGCCTGCTGGATGCGCGCAAGGGCCTGACGAGCGGCGCAGTGCGTCTTCTGCGCGAGCGTCACTTCTTTCACTGGCGTCACCGCCGCGTGCTTGCGCCTCTCGCGGTGACCGCAGGGGCCGCAGCGGCAAGCCTGATTGTGCTGCTGATGCCGATGGCCATTCGCGAGCGCAACGCGGCCCTGGGGACAGCGGCGCTGCTGTATTTCTCCGGCGTACATGCGCCGGGTCTGCGCCGTCTGCGGCTGCTGCCGAAGGAACTGGTGGTGGGCGTGCTGTTTACCGCGGGCTGCGCGCTGCCGACGTTGACGCGGATGCGGCTGGCGGGGATTCCTGATGGGACCCTCGGGTGGGTAATGGCGCTCGCGATGCTGTTTGCCGCGCTGGCGTGGCTGAACTGTCACGCGATTGAATGGTGGGAGTCAGAGAGGATGGAGGGCTCGTCGCATGTGTTTGCAGCCGGCACGGCGCTGGGGTGTGCGGGAGTTGCAATGGCGTTCCTGCTGGCGGGCATGGCAGAGCCTCGGCTGGCGGAGTTGGCGGCCTGCGCGGCAGGGAGCGCCGGGATGCTGGGCTGGCTGGACAGGCATCGCACGCGGCTTTCTCCGCTTGCCCTGCGCGCGGCTGCGGATCTGGTGCTGCTGACGCCGATTGTGTACCTGATGCGATGAGACATCCTCCGAACTTCAATGGGCTTGCCCGAATTTATCGCGTGCTGGAGATGGCGACGTTTGGCCCGTGGCTGTGGCGATGCCGATGCGCGTTTCTTGACGAACTGAGAACGCGGCGGAGCGCGGCGGTGCTGGGCGACGGCGATGGCCGCTTCACGGCGCGACTGCTGGAAGAGAACCCGCTGGTGCTGGTGGATGCGGTGGACGCGAGCGTGGAGATGCTGCGGGCGCTGGTGCAGAATGCGGGTCATCGCTCGGGCCGTGTCCGCATCCACCTGGCTGATGCACGGGAGTGGAAGCCGCACAGCCCCGCCTACGACCTGATTGTGACGCATTTTTTCCTCGACTGCCTGACGACAGCAGAGGTGACCGCGCTGGCGCGTCGCCTGCGCGAAAATGTGACGCCGAAAGCCGTCTGGGCGGTCTCGGAATTTGCGATTCCCGAGGGCTGGTTCGGTTGGCTGGTGGCGCGGCCGGTGGTGCAGGCGCTCTATCTTGCATTTCTGGTGCTGACGGGGCTGCGGGTGCAGCGACTGCCGGACTATCGCACAGCCCTGGAAGCAGCCGGTTTTGAGCGGGCGCGGAAGCAAGAAGCCCTTGGGGGTCTCCTGGTGAGCGAACTGTGGACTCCCCGCGCGCACTAAGCCGAGGGCGTGACGTAAGGCGGAGACGGAGCGGCAAATTGTTACAATCGTGTTAAAATTGCCTCTTAAAGGAGCATGTTCAGACTCCGGTCAGACGACAGACCACTCCCATGAATCTCTACCTGATGCGCCACGCCAATGCCGGATTGCGGCGCGACAGCCCTGCACTGGACGCCAAGCGCTCTCTGATTAAAGAGGGGAAGGACCAGTGCATGCTGATGGCGCGGATGTTGAGCGCGCTGAAGGTGCAGGTGGATGTGATTGTCTCCAGCCCGCTGAAGCGGGCGCTGCAGACGGCGCAATTTGTGGGAACGGAGCTGGGTTACGAGGCGAAGGTGGAGGTGAGCCAGGCTCTCGCTCCCAATGCGGACTTTGCCGCGTTTCAGCAACTCATCGAGAAGTACGCCGACCACGAAGACGTGCTGATGGTTGGACACAATCCGAACCTTTTCCAGTTCCTCGGGCGCGTCATTACGGGCAATGGGGGAGCGGGCGTCCGGATGCGCAAAGGATCGATCGCCCGGATCGCGATGGATAAGCACCCGCCGCTACTGCAGTGGCTGATTGATCCGCGCATGGCGCGAAACATTTACGCGAGCGTGGCAAAGAGCTCGCGGCCGAAGACCTCACGGAAGTAGTCCGCTTCTTTTCGCAAAGACCACAGCTCCAGTTCCGCGCCGGTGCGTCCGGGCTTGATCTCAAGATAGATGCGCTTGGGATAGACCTTGGCTGCGACGCGAAGGACGTCGCTGGCGCGATCCTGATTGAGCGCGACAGCCAGACGAAGCAACAGGACGGCGCGATGAACGTGTTTGTGCTGGTCGGAGGGGATGTTGCGGAGGGCGCGATCGTCGGGCTGCGGGCGGCTCTTGCCAAGGTAGCGGGCGAGAGCAGAAACGACAGTGCGCTGGACGGGCGTGTAGCCGTAAATCTCAGAGCTGGAGATGATGTATTGCGTATGGCGATGGTGTCCCTGGTGATTGATGAACTTGCCGGTGTCGCGAAGAATGGCGGCTGCGGCGAGCCAGGTTTCATACTCGGGCGGCAACTGGTGCAGGGATTTTAATTCGCGGAAGAGCTGGATGACATGGCCGCGGACCGGCTCGGACTGGCGCGGGTCAACGCCGTAACGTCGAGCCGTGGCGAGGACACTTTCCCAGCGCTCGTGCTCGAACTCGCGATGACCGGCGGCGCGCGCATCCTGCTCGGCGAGCATCTGGGCGAGGATTCCGTCGCGCAAGCCGAGGGGCGAGTAGCGGAAGCCGGGCAGGTTGAACGATTCAAGCAGTTCAGCAAAGACCTGTGCGCCGGCGACGATGATTTCCGCGCGGCGCGGGCCGATGCCGGGAACGGCTTCGCGTTCCGGCAGCGTCATGCGAGCGACTTTTCCAGCAAGCTTGCGGACGTCGGCGCTCCTGGCAAGGCCGGCCGCCGAGGGGCGTTTGCGCGCCGCGGAGCGGGTTAGCTTTTTGGCGGATTTGCCCAGGACGGCGCAGGCCTCAGCGAGCGCGGCCGCCGTGCCGGAAGTGGCGATGACCTGGGAGATGGCGTGGGGCTGGATTTTGCGATGGGCGCGGCGCAGTTCCCGCGCGATGAGGCGGCGCATCTGGGCAAGGCCGTCGGCAGAGGCGGGATCCGTGGGGAGGAACTGCTCTGTGAGGCGCACGGCGCCGAGGGGAAGACTGACCGTTTCGCGAATACGCTTGTGCTCAGAGAACGTGATCTCGCAACTGCCTCCGCCGAGATCGACGAGGAGGACGCGACCGCCGAGCGCCGGCTCGCCTGCCATGAGGCCGTGATGGATGAGCCTGCCCTCTTCAAGGCCGGAGATGATTTCCATCGCCCAGCCGGTTTCAGCCTTCACCCATGCCTGAAATGCAGCGGCGTTGCGGGCGTCGCGCATGGCGGCGGTGGCGACGACGCGCATGCGATCCACTCCGTGCGATTGAATCGCCCGCTGGAAGCGCTTGAGAGCGCGCAGCGTGGCCGCCATCGCATCCGGCGAGACGAGGCCTGAATCAAAGACGCTGGCGCCAAGCCGTGTGACCTCGCGGTCTTCGTGGAGCGTCTTGAGATGATGCGCGACGACCTTCGCGATTTTTAGCCGGCAGGAGTTGGAACCGATATCGATGGCGGCAAATGTTGGCATGAGGTTGCGGCGCGCTCTCCGACCCGACGGAATGTGGTTCTGGGCTCAAGATACACGACGCGACGGTGTCGTGTGGCGCAATGCGCGAACCCGCGAGTCGTAACCCGACGCTGGCCCG
>JAKBHH010000162.1 GCA_021836865.1 Acidobacteriota bacterium | reverse complement strand
GCCTGACGAAGACACATGCGAGCTTTGAGACGCCGTGCGGGTCTTACGGGCACTTCAAGATCACGCGCTACCTGCTGCGAACGACGAAAGACAGCCGGTATGGCGACAGCATGGAGCGGGTTCTCTACAACTGCATTCTGGGCGCGTTGCCGATCGAGAAAGATGGCTACGGCTTCTACTACTCCGACTACAACAACGACGGGACCAAGGTGTATCACCCGCAGACGTGGCACTGCTGCACGGGAACGTTCTCGCAGATTACGGCGGACTATGGGATCAGCGCGTACTTCCACGATGCCGGGGGCGTGTATGTGAACCTCTACGTGCCGTCGCGGGTGGCGTGGAATGGCGCCGGAGGACGCGTGACGCTGACGCAGAAGACGAACTATCCGTACGAGTCCGCGTCGCAGATCGAAGTTGCGACGGAGAAGGATATGGCGTTTCCGGTGTATCTGCGCATTCCGGCGTGGGCCGGGGCAAAGACGGCTATCGCGGTGAACGGAAAGCGGGTGAGCTTGAGCCCTGCGCCGGGGCAATTTGCGCGGGTGGAGCGGACGTGGAAGAACGGCGACCGCATCGAGATCGAGTTTGAGATGGCGACGACGCTGGAGGCCGTGGACGCGCAGCATCCGGACCTGGTGGCCGCGGTGCACGGGCCGCTTGCGCTTTTTGCCGTTGGGGAGATTCCGGCGACGGTGCGGCGTGCCGATATGCTGACGGCGGCGCAGGTTGCGAAGGGCTCGACCGACTGGCAGGCGAAGATGGATACCGGCGTGTTGACACTGCGGCCGTTTGCGGCCATCGAGAAAGAGAAGTACCGACTGTATCTGCAGACGCAGGCCTGAGGGTACGGGCAGCAACAAGCAAGCCGGAGCGGTTGCTCCGGCCTGCTGCGTTTCATGCTGTGCGCCGGTCAGGGCCGGTCGTAGAAGCGGAAGAAGAGCGAGGGTTTTGCGCAGGGCTCGGCGCGGGCGACGAGTTGCTGCTGCTGGGTGTCATTGAGCGGCGTGAACGCGCGCGCGAGCTGCACGTTTTCCTCGAGCTGAGCGATGGTGTCGCAGCCGATGATGACGGTGCTGACCGGGCGCGACAGCGTGTAGTACATGGCCTCACGCATGTTCAGTGTGCCGGGGCTGGTGGTCTGGATGGTCATGCCTTCCCATGAGTGTTTCTGCTGCTCGATGGAGGGCGGCGTCCATGTGGAGAGGATGCGGCCGCGACCGGGAATCTTCATGCCGATGATGCCCATCTGGCGCTCGACGGCCAGCGGGAGCAGAGCGTCGTTGAAGCTGTAGTGATGCGGGTCGGCGGCGTTCATGGCCATGAGGATGGTGTCGAAGGGATAGCGCTTGATGCCTTCGATAAGCGCGTCGGGGCGGTAGTGGCCGGTGATGCCGAGATAGCGGACGACCTTCTGCTGCTGCATCTCGATGAGCGCTTCCATGGCGCCGCCTTTGGCGAATATCTCATTGATGTCGGTCATGGTGCCGACGTCGTGCAACTGCCAGAGATCGACGTGGTCGGTCTGGAGAAGCTGCAACGACTTCTCGATCATGCGCATGGAGCCGTCGCGGGTGCGCTCCTTGGTCTTGGTAGCGAGGAAGGCCTCATTGCGTCGATGGGCCATGACCTTGCCGACGTACTGCTCGCTCCAGCGGTCGGGGCCGCCGTAGATGGAGGACGTATCGATGTAGTTGACGCCGAGGTCGAGGGCGCGCTCGACGATGGGCACAGCGACGTCGAAGTTATTCGGTTTTTCCAGCGAGGCCTGGCCTCCGAGCGAGAAGATGCCCACCTTGTAGCCGGTCTTGCCCAGGTTGCGCGTGGGCATGGCCTCTGGCGTGCGCGGGTTGGAGGGCAGTGCGGGCAGCGCTTTGTTTGCGGTGTCGGCAAAGACCGAGGGCGTGAGCAGTGCGGCGGTGACGGCTCCGCCGGCTTTCAGGAAATCGCGGCGTGCCTGCTGGTGGGCGGATGGCTGCTTGTCGCTCATGGCTGTTGCTCCCTATCGTGCCGGGGCGTTGGCCGGCAGAACTTCACGCGCTCCCATCATAAACCTCGAAGGCTTGTCTGCCTTGGCAGGGCGCATCGGGTAAAAGCGAAGACGGGACGAAAACCATTGGTGGCTTTCCTGCAATCTCTTTGTGGGGAAGAAAGTATTGGAGGGGGGTGGGCATTCATTTGCGGTATAAGCCGGGCGGCTCCCTGATGGATGGAACCGGGCGGGCGGCGGACAGCGCGAGTTGAGTGGAGGGTGAGCATGATTTGATTGTGCGCCTTTGCGGGGTGTGAACCTGCAAAACGGGACGGGTTTTTTAGCGAGCGGAATCATGGGGTTGCGAGGAATCTGCGGGCGGAGGGGGTTGACATCTCGAACGATGTCGGCCCGTTTTTAAGGGCATGAGCGGATGGGGGCAGGGATCGGTTTGGTACTTTCCCCCTCATGCCGCCCGCCGGGGCGGATGGCATACATGGTGCACGCCAGCGTCCCTCTGATGCCGCGTTCCCAATGCTCATAGGTAGGCCTCCCCAGATTGCCGCGGAGTCGCCGAACAGGACGGCGGTGGCGCTGTGGATTGTGCCCACGCTGCTGGTGACGCTGTTTCTGTTCAGCCAGGTGGCCGGGATGTTTGTCGAGTTTGAGAAAGCGGAGTCGTAGGGCGGGCTTCTTGCCCAGCTTTCAGCCTTCAGCTTTTAGCTTTCAGGTTAGCGGGGGAGGGGATAGGTTCGTGGTTTCCCCGGTCTCAGAAACGAGACTGGGGAGGCGCTCGGCTCACTGCGGCTTAGTCTCGGTAATAGGCTCGTCCGCGATGAAGCCTCCAGCTATCTTTCCATCCTTGACGATGAAGGTCCAAGAAAACGGGACCTTATAAAATCGTCGGTTCTGTGTCTCGATGATGGCAGACAAATGCTCAGTAAGTCTGACGTCGTTCGTGATGGGATCTAGGGAGGCACTGGAAATAATCCTCTTCATCGCAGAGTCTATGAGCTTTATCCCAGCGCTCGCGCCTTGGGCGATGTTCTGCTTTGGTATCTGCTGTACAACATCATTTTCCATCAGCTGCGATAACACCACGGAGGCTTTTCCGTTGTTCATGATCGCTCCTGAATCCCCGGTAGGCGTGCTCACCGTTACCACAATCTGCGGCGCAAAATTCAGTTCATACTGTTTCTTAGCAATAGACGCCAAGGTTGCATCTTTTTCTTCGATCGACTGCTTGAGAGATTTGTTGTCACCCCTCATATCTTCTAGTTCCTGAGTAGCCCTAGCGCTTTCAATCGACTGGTTTTGAGTGAGATTGTTGATCTGGGTCTGCAGTTTGGGGATCTGGTCTAGTTGAGCCAGTCGTTGTTGTTGTCGCACAGTTTCTGCAGACAAAACGTCCGTCCACCGCATGGTAAAGAATTCCGAGGCGATAATCGCCAGAAACAGAACGATGTTTACTACCAATCTCACCTTGGTTCGATTCTTCAGCCAGTCGTGGGCGAGCTTTGCAATCACGACCGAACCGCAAAGAAGGAATAGGATCTCTGAACGCCCAAATTTCCCAATTCCCAACATAACGCCCCACAACCCGAGCAGCAGGGCCACAAGCCAGCCGACGTTGGCCCATGACGCGAGCTCTTTGAGATAGAAAAACTCGGTTGCCTCAGACATATAACAAATCGTCTCAGAAGTAACCGCCTCACAGCAATAAAACCTTTGGACACAAGGCAAATCGGAAGGCTAAATTGCGGCTTTGCGCAGGGAAACCGGCCAGTTACCTTAGTTGGAATGCTATTTGCTTTCCTTCATGCTTCGTAGAATTGATTTGAGCGAAAAGGCCGCCCTTGCGGGCGGCCTTCGTGAGAGAACCAAGGTTGAGTTGATCTTTTTCTTTGCCCACCCGAGCGAGCCTGGATGGGGAACCCTGCATTTCCCCGCCCTAACAAGTTAGGACGGGGCACCCACGATGCTCAGTCGCCGGCGACGGGTTCTTCGGCGGGCTGCTGGTTGCGGTTGATGGGGCTGGCGGCGTTGTTGGTCGCCGGACGAATCATATTGACCGAGACGATGCCATCCGCAGGAGGCTTTTCGCCGAGGACGTGCTCGCGATAGAGCTGGGCCATCTTGGCGTTTTCGGCGTCGCTCTTCACCTTTGTATCGCGGGCGCGGATGCGCTCTTCGCGGGCATTCTTGGCGATGCCGAGGTTGTCGAGCGTGTGGTTGGCTTCAGAGTTGACGTGCTCCATGTTGAGCACGAGCTCGTGGCCGACGTGGGACATGCCGACCTTTTTGCCGCCGGCGAAGATCTCGTGACGGCCGTGCTCCTCATACCACTTGGTGAGGGTGGCGGTCATGTGCATCTTCTCGATGATGTTGCGCCAGCCGATGCCTGTGTTGTAGGCGCAGAAGCTGATCTCGCCTTCCTGGGTGGCGTAGGGGATGATGCACTGCTCGGTGCGGCGGAAGTCGTAGTTAAAGAGATCCTGGAACCACATGCCGGCGATGAAGAGGAAGTTCCAGCGGTCGGAGCGGCGCTTCTTGATGTCCTCCATGGTGCGGTCGCCCTTGACGCTGCCGTAATCCTTGCCGGTGGCGTTGAAGGTCTTGTCCATCTTCCGGAGCATGTCGGTGATCTTGAAGTGAGTAGGCGCCTGGAAGGGATCGTAGTTGCGCATGAGGGCCAGGCCGAATCCGATGACGGAGAGCCACTTGCCGCGGGCCGCATCGTTGACCTTGGCGAGATCCTTGGCCACCTTGTCCATGTTGAGGAAGGCGGTCACGGGAGCGGACTCTTTGGTTTCCTTGTCGATCATGAGGGCCATGCCGATGCCGCAGTTCGGGTGGCAACCGCAGGAGAGCTGGCCCCACTCGGCGGCGGGCCCGTGAATGAGGTCGGCCCAATCAGAGAAGGTGCTCATGAAGCTGATGGGGAACCAGTCGCGCGCCGGCTCGCCGATGCCGCACTGGGTCTTGATGTCGTGGGCCATGTGCGAGAGGGTGTAGCGCTGGGCGAAGCGGCGCTCGTCGGTAATGTCCTCATCGCGGCCGGTGAAGCTGACCGGCTGGAAGCTGAGGAAGCTGATCTTCTTGGGGTTGTCGAGGGCGAACTGGATGATGTGGCCGACCTGCTCGTTGTTGATTCCGTTGATGATCGTGGTCACCGGGACGATGTCCACGCCGGCTTCATGCAGGTTGTTGATGGCCTGGAGCTTGACGTCGAAGAGATTGCCGACCTTGCGGTGGGAGTTGGCGGCGTTGCCGATGCCGTCAAACTGGAGGTAGACGTAGCGGAGGCCCGCCTCTGCAGCGGCGCGGCAAAGCTCCTTGCTCTTGGCGAACTCGATGCCGTTCGACGCGGCCTGGACGGAGTTGTAGCCGACCTTGCGGCTGTAGGCAACGGCGTCAAGGAAGTAGGGCGAAAGGGTTGGCTCACCGCCGGAGAACTGGACGCTCATCTGCCGCTTGGGCTTGATGGTGATGGCGTTGTCGAGCATGGTCTTGATCTCGTCCCAGGTAAGTTCATGGACGAAGCCGACCTGATTGGCATCCATGAAGCAGGGATCGCACATCATGTTGCAGCGGTTGGTGAGGTCAATGGTGAGGACCGAGCCGCGGCCATGGGTGACGGTGGAGGTGCCATGCTTGTGGAGCTTCTCGTCGTTGTGGGCGCGGATGTCGCGGCCGGGGAAGCTCTCTTCCAGGTGCTTGAAGAAGGCCGGGTCGATGGACATGACGTCTTCGAAGTGGCCGTGCTTGGGGCAGTCCTTGACCATGAGGATTTTGCCGTCGCGCTCGATGATCTGGGCCTTGATTTCGCCGACCTTTTCGTTGAGGAGGACTTCATGGGGCAGCTTGCCGTCGAGGATCTGCTTGCGGATCTCGGGGACGCACTTGGGACAGAGGGAGTCCGTGGTGCGCGGCCAGCCGAGGGGGGGCTTTTCTTTCTGATAGCTCTTGAGGAGGGGCTTTTCGCTCCACTTGGGCGTGAAGGACGGGTTGGGGCTGATACGGTTCAGCCGCTCATAGACAACCCACGCACCCTTGGCCGCGTAGACGGCGG
>JAKBHH010000161.1 GCA_021836865.1 Acidobacteriota bacterium | reverse complement strand
TCTCGATGAAGAGTTTGTGCGCCACCGCTCACCCGAGCGCCGCGCGGAGATTGTGCGCGACCAGCTTTATCAGCTCTATCTGGGCCGCCCGTTTGAGGGCAGAAAGAACCTGACGCTGACCACCGAACTGCCGGGCAACGTGCTGAGCATGTCGCTGGACCCGGAGAATGTGACGCTGGAGGCGGAGCAGTATGGCGAGGCCGACCCGGAGCGATATGGCGTGCGCAAGCCGCTGCTGTGGTTCTGGCAGATGTTTGATCGTTCGCCCATCGGGCTCAATCTGTGGCTTGGCATTCGCTTCCGCTGCATGCTGGGCCGCCACATCTTCCAGCACATGGGCACGGGAGTCAGAATCTATCCCGGCGTAGACCTGACCTACGGCTACAACCTCTCAATCGGCGACGGCGCCATCATTCGCACGGGCGCACTGCTCAATGATCGCGGCGGCATCACGATTGGCAAGGGCGCGATGATCGGCTCTTTTGCCCGCATCTATTCGCAAAGCTATGCCCACGAGGACATTGACCACGTGACGCTGCACCACACCACGATCGGCGATGGCGCGCGCATCGGCAGCCACGCCATCGTGCTGGCGGGGCAGGACGTGCCTGCGGGCGCCGTCCTGGGCAGCTTTCCCGGCGACCGCGCCTGAGCAGCGACACACGCCGCCCATGCTAATCTGAGCCTTCCGGCAACTTCCTCATGGAGCGTATGCTTGCAGTCTGTCGCCTTTATCATCGCTGTCTTTGAATTCGTGCTCCTCATCTTCTCGCTCAGCTTTCATGAGTGCGCCCATGCCTGGACGGCTTCGCGGCTGGGCGACCAGACGGCGCGCCTCGAAGGCCGCGTCACGCTGAACCCCATGTATCACGTGGACCCGGTGGGGACGCTGCTCTTTCCCGCGCTGATGATTTTTGGTCCTCTGCTCGGGTTGGGCGTAGGCGGCATGCTGGTGGGCTGGGCCAAGCCCACGCCGGTCATCACGCGCAACTTTCGCAAGATCGTCCGCGACGAAAACCTGGTGACACTGGCCGGCCCGGTCTCCAATCTGCTGCTGGTGCTGGTGGCCTTTGCGGTGCTGGCCGTCATTTCTGTCGCCATCCCCGGCGGCCACGCCATTGTGCTTGCGGCCTTCGGCGGCGGTATCGGCCTGGGCGTCCCATCGGGCCTGCAGGCGGTGGTTCTGCTCGGCGTGCTGGCGATTGAGATCAACCTCTCGCTCTTCTTCTTTAACCTGCTGCCTGTTCCTCCGCTTGACGGCAGCCACCTGCTGCGCAATTCGCTGCCCTACAACGCGGTGCAG
Organism: Acidobacteriota bacterium; assembly: GCA_021836865.1. Taxonomy (GTDB): domain Bacteria; phylum Acidobacteriota; class Terriglobia; order Terriglobales; family Acidobacteriaceae; genus Telmatobacter. Next base: position 4,744 of record JAKBHH010000161.1, on the reverse strand, counting down.
GCCTATGACCGGATTCCCATCTGGGCCAGCTACCTGCTGATGATCTTTGTGGGCGGCTATATTTTGCGGCTGTTGCTGGGTCCCGCACTGGCGGTCGTCTATTTCGGGCTTGTGCATCTCTGACTTTGAGCAGCCCGCAGCCCGCTACAATAGAGTCAGTCCGCATTTGAGTCTTGCGCCAAAGACGGCTGCATCTTTTTCGCACCACCCCGGAATCGATACGCACAATGCCCGAATCAGCAACCTCATCCTCTCGCCCGCGCGTCTTAAGCGGGATGCGCCCCACCGGCAAGCTCCACCTGGGCAACTACATGGGCGCGCTGGCCAACTGGGTCAAGCTGCAGGACCAGTACGAGTGCTTCTTCTTTATTGCCGACCTGCACGCGCTGACCACCGACTACGCGGACACCTCAGGCATTGCGCCCAATACGCTGGAAGTGGCGCTGGATTTTCTGGGCGCCGGGCTCGACCCGGAGCAGTGCACGATCTTTGTGCAAAGCCAGGTGAAGCAACACTATGAGCTGCCGCTTCTGCTGGGCATGATTACGCCCCTGGGCTGGCTGGAGCGCGTGCCCAGCTATAAGGAGATGCAGGAGAACCTGGCCAACAAGGACCTGACGACCTTTGGATTTCTTGGATATCCGGTGCTGATGGCGTCGGACATTCTGCTCTACCAGCCGCAGTTTGTGCCCGTGGGCCAGGACCAGCAGGCGCATGTGGAGCTTACGCGCGAGATTGCGCGGCGCTTCAACCAGTTCTACAAGCTGGAGGATCGCGAGGTCCTCCCCGAACCGAAGGTTCTGTTGACGCCTTCTCCCAAGCTGCCCGGCACCGACGGCCGCAAGATGTCGAAGAGCTATGGGAACACGATTCAGATGGCTGATCCGGAGCCGGTGGTGCGGCAGAAGCTCAAGACGATGGTGACGGACCCCGCGCGCATTCGCCGCACAGACAAGGGCGACCCGGACAAGTGCCCGGTGGGCGACCTGCACAAGGTCTTTTCCACGCCGGAGACGCTCGCCAAAGTCTATGATGGTTGCCGTTCGGCAGGCATCGGCTGCATCGAGTGCAAGGGCTGGGCCGCGGACGCGCTGGTGCAGGTGCTTCAACCCATCCAGGAGCGGCGCGCCAGCTTTACCGGGCCGCAGGTGGTAGAGATTCTGCACCGCGGCAATGTGAAGGCTGCCGCACGCGCCGAGCAGACCATGCAGGAAGTTCGCGCGGCCATGCGGTTGACTCCGACCGGCGCGGCAAACTAGCAATCGACGAGACGCCTTGGAAACACGGGACATACCAGGAATCGCATTGACCGACGCAACCCCCAATCCGAAGCCGGTTGACACCGAGCCCGCAGCTCCGCCGGAGACATCTCCCGCGGCAGGCGCGTCCGCCGAGGGCGCATCCGGCGCGCTCGCCGAGGCGCCGCCGCTGGTGCTGGTGTCGCCACCCGTGCCGGGGGAGAAGCCTGCCAAGCCGGCGGCCAGGCAGAAGAAGCAGGAAGAAGACCCCGAGGAGTCGCCTTTTTCGGTAACGGTGGGGCTGGTGTACGACGGTCCGCTCGATCTGCTGCTGGACCTGATCCGCAAGCAGGACATCGACATCTACGACATCCCCATCGCGAAGATCACGGCGCAGTTTCTGGCCTACGTGAATCAGCTCAAGGCGAGCGACGTGGATGTGGCCGGCGAGTTTATCTACACGGCTTCTCTGCTGATCCACATCAAGAGCAAGATGCTGCTGCCGCGCACCTCGACAGGTCCCGACGACGCCGCTGAGGACCCACGCCGCGAGCTGGTGGAGCGGCTGCTGGAGCATGAGCGCTTCAAGAACGCGGCGCAGATGCTGCAGCAGAAACAAATGCTCGAAGCCGCCACCTGGACCAACCCCGGCGCGCGCGAGTTCAAGGACGATGCCGCAGCCGAGCCGGAAATTGCCGCCGACACGGTGGATTTGGTGCGGGTCTTCCGCGACATCCTGGAGCGTGCCCGTAAGCGGCCTACTTTCAACGTGGAAGACGACTCAGTGACGGTTAGCCAGATGATTCAGTTTCTGGCCCGGCGGCTTGCCATGGAAGACAAGCCGGTGGCGCTGCGCCGGATGCTGAGCCACACCCGCTCTGAGCGCGCGCTGGTGGCCATGTTCCTGGCCCTGTTGGAACTGGTGCGGCTGCAGGCGATCCTGCTGCGTCAGGACCGCGCCTTCAGCGAGATCTTCATCAAGAAGCAGAGCGGGTTTGATGCTGTGATGAACGACAAGCTGGCCGACCTGCGCGACGACTGGCAGTAGATTCGGAGCCCGGCTAAACCGGCTTGATTTCCACCATCGGGCGGCGCGGATTTTACCCGTCTCCTCGCTGGGCCGGTGTAAAATTATTTTCAGCGGGCCCTATCCCCTGGGGCCGCTCTTGAAAAACAGCCGCGCTGCCAGACGGCTGTTGGGGTTTTATGCAAGCCTTTTTACCGGGCACTTTTCTCTCCCGCCGCGCTACCCTTCCAGTCCATATCCTTCGTGTTCCCGTCAACAGTCCAGCGCGGATGGATGCGTTGCGCTTGACCTGCGGCGCAGACTGCAGGGGAGAGCTCTAATGGCCGACATGGCGACCGTGCAGGCGCTGCCTGAAGCGACAACGCTACTGGACCGCAAGATGCGGGGTGCGCCCAGCCGCAGCGGGCTGGCCGTTTTTCTACTGGTCCTGGCCGCCAGCCTTCTCTACATCGCCTTCCACGTTGCCAGAGATCTTGGCGCGGCGCCGGTCACCAGCTACTCGCCCTACCTGCTGCTGGCGCTGGCTCTTGCAATCGCGCTGGGCTTCGAGTTTGTCAACGGTTTCCACGATACTGCAAACGCGGTGGCAACGGTCATTTACACGCACTCGCTGGAGCCCCGCATTGCAGTCGTGTGGTCGGGCATGTGCAACCTGGCCGGGGTACTTTTTTCTACCGGTGCAGTCGCCTATGCGGTGATTGCTCTGCTGCCCGTCGACCTGATTCTTAAGGTCAGCTCCGGCTCCGGCTTTTCCATGGTCTTTGCGCTGCTCATTGCAGCCATTCTTTGGAACCTGGGCACATGGTGGTTCGGGCTGCCAGCCTCCAGTTCGCACACCCTGGTCGGCTCCATCATCGGCGTGGGCCTGGCCAATCAGTGGCTCAATCCGCACCCAGGCGCCTCCGGGCTGGACTGGGACCAGGCGATCAAGGTGCTGAAGGCACTGCTCATCTCGCCCATCATTGGCTTCACGCTGGCCGGGCTGCTCCTTGTGCTTTCCAAGTGGATGTTCCGATTCCCCGCGCTCTACGAGGCGCCCAAAGACGATCAGCCGCCGCCGCTTCCCATCCGTGCGTTGATGGTGCTCACCTGTACCGGCGTCAGCTTCTTTCATGGTTCCAATGACGGGCAAAAGGGCATGGGCCTGATCATGCTGATCCTCATCGGCACCGTGCCCACGGCCTATGCGCTCAACCACGGGATTGGCCCGCGGGAGATTCAGGATTTCCTGGCCGCTTCCGCGCAGGTTGAGAGCATTCTGGACCGCGAGGCGGGCGCAGGCGGCCGGCCGGGCTCCGATCCACGCGCCGAAGTTGCCGAATATGTGCGCACCCGCCAGCTTCAGCCCGATACGGTGCCGGACCTCCGCGTGCTGGTGGCAGGCCTTGATCGGGAAGTCACACAGTACAGGGATTTCAACGCCATTCCCGCACAGGACCAGACCCATGTGCGCAACGATATGTACGTTGCCAGCGAAGCAGTGCGGCTGATGGACAAGGCGCGCAATCCGGCCTTCTCACCGGCCGATCGCGCCGTCCTGAGGAGTTACAAAGGCAAGCTGGACAAGACCACCAGGTTCATTCCCGATTGGGTGAAGGTGGCCGTGGCGCTGGCGCTGGGGCTGGGCACCATGGTGGGCTGGAAGCGTGTGGTGGTCACCGTGGGCGAGCGCATCGGCAAGGAGCACCTGACCTACGCGCAAGGGGCCAGCGCGGGCCTGGTTGCGATGGGCACCATCTTTGTCGCGGATAACTTTGGCTTGCCGGTTTCGACGACCCACATCCTCAGCTCCGGCGTGGCAGGCACCATGGCCGCGAACGGCAGCGGCCTGCGGCTCTCCACCATTCGCAACATCGCTGCCGGCTGGATCTTCACTCTGCCGGCTGCCGGGCTGCTCTCCGGGCTGCTCTACTGGCTTTTTCGCCAGTTTGCCTGAGGGGCCAGCTACCGGCTAACTCCTGTTTTTGCAATCCCCGTCTGTCCTGCCGCCCTTTTGTCCCTTCACTTCCGGTACGATACTTGAGGTACCTATTGTCCAATGAGCCTGAAAGCCAAGCTGGAAGCTGTCATCTACGCCGCGGAGGAGCCGGTCACCCTGGCCCAGCTCGCCGCCTTGTTTGCCGCCGACGCGCTGGAGTGGAAGTCGGAGCAGGAGGTGACCGCGCAGGCCGCCGCCCAGGAAGCCGCCGCCGCAGAAGAAGCTGCCGGCGAGCCGCAACCCCTGCTCGCCGAAGGACTTGAATACCTTGGCCTGGAGCAGGCTTCGGCCGCCTACACCGCGCCCGCGCCGGAGGAGGCCGCCGAGCCGCAGGCCGAAGCGCCTGTGGCTGTCGCCGCTCCCGAGGCCGCCCAGGAGGCGCAGCCAGCCGCCGAAGCCGCGCTCGATGCCGAAACCGAAGCCAAACGGCAGGCCCGCCTGCGCGACCGGGAGGTTAAGGCCATCCTGCGGCAGTTGCTGGACGAGCTGATCGCAAACTAT
>JAKBHH010000064.1 GCA_021836865.1 Acidobacteriota bacterium | reverse complement strand
CATGATCGCGTCCACAAGCACCAACGAGAAACTTGCCGCTTCAAAGTTGCTTGAATGGAAGCATCTGAAGTTTCTGGGTGTGATCTCGTACAGCCTTTATGTCTGGCAGGAGCTATTTCTCATCCCACACTGGGGCATCATCGGTCCTGGCCTGTTGCCCGCCGTCGCCCTGGCAAGCTGGGTATTTCTTGAGCAGCCGGGTATCCGCTTTGGCCGCAGGCTTCTTGCCCAGCCCGTCTAATGCTTTGCAAGTCGCCGCTGCGTGCGGATCGCTGGAAACTCGCTCATCCAGCCAGTCGCACATCGCTGGGCCATCGTGCGGTGTAACAGCGTGCAATGGCGATAGATTCAGGGCGTCGGTGAAGTAGCCTCGGCCTGACTGGAACTCTTGTCCAGCGGTAGCCGCACAATGAAGCGCGTATCGCCGGGCCGGGATTCCACGTCGATCTTGCCGCCGAACTTCTGGGTCACGATCCGCTGGACGATCTCCAGTCCCAGCCCCGTTCCCGAGCCCTGCGGCTTCGTTGTGAAGAATGCATCGAAGATGCGCGGCAGCACCTCGGGGGCGATTCCCGCGCCGTGGTCGCCGATGCTTACGGCAAGCCAGCCCGGTTCATTCCACGTCGCAATCTCCACCTGCCCCTGCGCGGGCGAGGCATCCACCGCGTTGTCAATCAGGTTGGTCCACACCTGGCTCAGCGCCGTGCCGCGCGTCTCGATGGTCGAGGGAGACGCCGAGAAGCACTTGACCACGCCCACCTGTTTGATGCGCAGCTTATGACCCAGAATCGTCAGCGTGCTCTGCAGGCTCTCATGCACGTCCAGCTGCCTGGCGGAAGATCGCTCATCGTAGGCAAACTTCTTCACTGCCTGCACCAGCTCGCTCACGCGCGAGATGCTCTCCTCAATCGCGCACACCAGCGACACGCTGGACACCAGCGCCTCCAGCCAGTTCAGCGCATCAGAAAAGCTGCCGTCCTCAAAGGCCGCGCGCGCACACTCGAGATCGGCATGGTTGAAGCCGATGTCAACCAGTGCCGGACCAATGCGGCAAGCATTCTCGACGCGCGTCGCCTGCAGCCAATCCACCATGGCCTCTTCGGCGTCGGCCTGGTCCACGGTGCTCATTGCCGGCCGTGCGCAGTCTTTCATGGCGTGTTCCAGCAGGCTGTGCATGCAGTCCATCTGGTCCTGGGTCTTGGGCGTTCTACCCATGCGCAGGCTCAGCTCCTGCAGGCGATGCAGGTTCTCCCGCAATTGCGACGCCGCGCGCTTGGCCGCCGATCCGGGATTGCTGAGCTCATGCATCAGACCCGCGGCCATGGTGCCCAGCGAGATGAGCTTGTCGCGATGCAGCGCCTCCTGCTGGTGCGTGCGCAGTCGTATCATCATGTCGGCAAGCACTGATTTGCGCACCTCGGGGCAGCAGGCCAGCATGGCCCAGAAGCTCTCTTCGTTGAAGCGCAAAAGCAGCGAGTCCTGCGTCGCCACCAAGGCAAACGGCGCCAGGGGTTTGCCGGTCAGCAGAACCACCTCGCCAAAGCCCTCGCCCGCGCGGGCATAGCCCACGGTCGCGGGCGGCTGGTCCGGCTCATGGCGGTCGGCGCGCATCTCGCCTTCCAGCACCACCCAATATGCGCGCATCGGATCGCCCGGCTCCACCAGCGTGGCGCCCGCGCGAGCTGTCACGCGATCCACAAAAGTCACGCCCTTCATCGCTTCCAAAGGGGTTCCTGCAAATGGACGCGTCCCGTGGAGGGCGCTGACGACGCTCGCAAGAGGAACCGATTCGATCTCAATAGGTAGTCGCCCCTCTGTCATCGCTGCCGTCCCATCTCCCAACTTAGAATCCTGCCAGATACTGATGCATAAACTGCACGGCAATTGACCCCTCGCCCACCGCCGACGCAACACGCTTGACGGAACCATGCCGCAGATCGCCCGCCACAAAGACTCCTGGCACGCTGGTCTCCAGCAGATACGGCGCGCGCGGCTCCTTCCAGTCGTCGGGCAACCTGCCATCGCGGCTCAGATCCGGCCCCGCCAGCACAAAGCCCTTTTCATCGCGCAGCACTGCCGGCGGCAGCCACTCCGCGCGCGGAGCCGCGCCGATAAAAACAAACAGTGACGTCGCCGGAACGCGCCGTTCGCCTTGCGGGCCGCGCAGGCGCAGACCCTCAAGCCGCTCTTCACCCTCCGCCGCAATCACCTCCGTGTGCGACTCCAACACAATATTGGATGTGCGCTCGATTTCATCGATTAAGTATTTCGACATCGTGGCGGAAAGTCCCGGCCCCCGCACCAGCATCGTCACCTTGCAGGCAAACCTGGCAAAGTGCAGCGCAGCCTGGCCGGCGGAGTTCGCCCCGCCCACCACATACACCTCTTCGTCCTTGCAGGCCGAGGCCTCCACCAGCGCCGCGCCATAATAAATGCCCCGCCCCGCCAGCCGATCCGAGCCGGGAATCGCCAGTTTGCGATACTGCACGCCCAGCGCCAGCAACACCACATGCGTCGCCACTTCGCGTCCGTCGGCCAGTTGCACAAACCGGTACTGCCCGTCGATGCGCAGCCCGGTTGCGCGCTGCGTCACAAACTCCGCTCCGAACCGCGTGGCCTGCATATGCGCGCGACGCCCCAGGTCCGCCCCGGTAATCCCTGTCGGGAAGCCCAGATAGTTCTCAATACGCGATGTTGAGCCGGCCTGGCCGCCCGGTGCCTCGGGCTCAATAATCAGTGTCTTCAGGCCTTCGCTGGCACCGTAGACCGCTGCGCCCAGCCCCGCGGGGCCAGCGCCCACCACCACCATGTCATAGAACTCCTGTGCCGCCTGCGTCCTGAGGCCCACGCGCGACGCCAGCGTGTCAGGGTCGGCGTCGGCCAGGGTGCTCCCATCCGGGAACAGCACTGCAGGCAGCTGCTCCGGCTTCAGTTTCCGCTCCTCCATCAGCCGGTTTGCATCCTCATTGCCGGCAATGTCGAGCCAGCGGTAGGGCACGTGGTTGCGCGAGAGGAAATTCCGCAGCCGGTGATCCTTCAGGGACCAGCGGCTCCCAATCACCCGCAGCCCCTCAAACGGAGGCCGGTAGCCCGCCTTCCAGTCCTCCAGCAGGTCCGTCAACACAGGGTAGAGCCGCTCTTCCGGCGGATCCCACGGCTTGTTCAGGTAGTAGTGGATGCGCGCCGTGTTGATCGCGCGAATCGCCGCTTCCGTATCGGCATAGGCCGTCAGCAACACCCGCCGCGCCTCGGGATAAATCTCCCGGGTCCGCTCCAGTAGCTCAACGCCCGTCATACCCGGCATCCGCTGATCGCTCAGCAGCAGGGCCACGGGTTGCTCCCGCGTCTTCAACTGCTCCAACGTATCCAGCGCCGCCTGGCCGCTGGCTGCCCGCAAGATGCGATACTCCGCCCCGTACTGGCGGCGCAGATCCTGCACCACGGCCTCCAGCACACTCACATCGTCGTCCACTGCAAGCAGGATCGGCCTTGCCATATACCCTCAGTCTATCGCTCCGTCGCGCGACTGCTTTTTACTGTATCCAAAAGGAAGCCGCGGCCGCACTCGTAGGGGTCCGCTCCCTCTTTGCCGGCAAGCCTGGCGGTTCCCGCCGGCTTTTCCACAGGATTCGCCATGACACTCCTCAGTAAACCTCTGACACGAAGCACACCATGCAGATTCTTGTGTCGCTCTGGACATTTGCACGGTAATCTGGTGGTAGGGATACGTTACCTTAGTTAGTACCTGCTGCGGGGATTGGCTGGAACTTTGGTTTTGAATCTGGTTGCAATGGTTCCGGTGGTATTAAGCGTAGGCGCTTCATCTCGTGCAGCCGATACGGTTCATGACCCTGAGGTACGTCTCTGCAGGCCGGCCCTGGAATGGCTCTCCAACGGCCACGACGGATCAACGGCATGCAAAGAAAGTGGCTGCAACAAATGAGGCGCGCTGCATGAAGAAAATCATCCTTGCTGACTCACAGGCAATCTTCCGTGCGGGGACCGCCAAGGTGGTCGCCATGGACGAGGACTTGCGCATCATCGCACAGTGCACCGATGTGGAGCGGATGATGCACGCCATCACCACGTTCCCGGGCGCCATTATTTTGTTCGCCGCATCTCTCAAACCGGACATGGCCCGCATGCGCGTGCTGATTGAGGCGGCCGGCAGCCGCGGCATTGTCATCGCTGAAAATCACGAGAACCCTTCGACCTACGTGCAAATGGGCTTCCGCGGAGTTGTCTTCCGCAACATCACCGGTCAGGCAATGGTGGAATGCATCCACCGCATTGCCGCTGGAGAAACCTCCGTGCCCTCGCAGTTGCAGGTCGCAGACTCGCCCGAAGAGGACGTGGTCGGCACCCGTGTGCGCGACCGCCTTACACCCAAGGAGATGCGCATCGTCGCGCTGATCGTGCAGGGCTGTAAAAATCGCGAGATTGCCCAGCGCCTGAAGACCACCGAGCAGGTGATCAAGAACTATCTTCGGTCTATCTACGATAAGACCGGCGTCAGTGACCGGCTTGAGCTCGCCCTGTTCACGATCCACCACCGTGTGCTTGCCCAGGCCGCCGCGGAGGTGGGCAGCAAGCTGGAGGCAGAGGAGCGCGCAGCAGCGCAGGCAGCGCAAACAGTCTCCAGCCGGACCCAGGTGGCGCCGCCGGCGGTGGCCTGAGCGACTTACGGCACCGTAATCACTATCTTGCCCACCTGTTGGTTCGATTCGAGAAACCGGTAGGCATCTACCGTCTCTGCAAAGGGAAATGTCTTCGCAATTTTGGGCTGGAACCGCCCGTCCGCCAGCCGCTCGACAATATACGCCTTCGCTTTCGCCAGCAGTTCAGGATGGAGCGTAATCTCCATCAGTAAGTAGCCGCGCACGTTGAGTCCCCTTCCCAGCGCTTCGAAAAGTGGAAACGGAGTTGGCTGCAAGGATAACCAGCCGTATTCGAAGATGATCCCGCCGGGCGACGCAGCGGCCGCCAGTTTCTCAAGGAACGGGCCCGCCACCGGATCGAAGGTCAGGCGAGCCCCTTTGCCGCCGGTAATTTCCTGTACGCGCGCTACATAGTCTTCCTCTGCCGTCGCAATCGCGTGATGCGCGCCCAGAGCCAGCAGTTCCTGCTTCTTGGCGCTGGTGCGCGTGAGTGCAATTGCAGTGGCTCCCGCATCCCGCACGATCTGAAGGGCTGCGAGGCCCACGCTGGATGAGGCCGCCGGGATTGAGACAAAGTCTCCGGCGTGAACGCCTCCGATGTGCACCAGCGCCCCGTACGCGGTGATGTACTGCATCCAGATGGCCGCGGCCTGCACGGGCGTCAAACTTGCCGGATATTCGCCCAGCGCTGTCACAGGGACAACGGCTTCCTCGCCCAGCGTTCCGTACCGGTTCATCGAAAAGCCGGGAATGGTAGAGACACTTTTCCCCAGCCAGCTCACGTCGACGCCTTCGCCCACCGCGTCGACCACGCCCGCCACTTCATAACCAAGGCGAGAAGGCAGTTGGGGCGGCTCCAGGTACTGCCCGTGGTAAAACATTGACTCTGCGCGATTCAGCCCGCAGGCCTGCACCTTCAGGCGTACTTCACCCCTGGCCGGCTGCACACTGGCCGCGGTTTCAATCTGCAGATTCTCAGGACCACCCAGCTTGTGAAAGCGAACGATTTTTGGCATGCAACCCTCCGATCTGCTCTTAGATGGCGCGGAGGGGCTGGAAGGCGCAAACGGCGGGTCGCCCGTCGATCAGGCTGTCACAGCCGCTCCGCCACGCTCTTGGCCTGCGTAAACAGCAGCATGTAATCCGGCCCGCCAGCCTTTGAATCCGTCCCGCTCATATTGAACCCGCCAAAAGGATGCGCGCCCACCATGGCGCCCGTGCATTTGCGATTCAGGTACAGGTTACCCACGTGGAACTCGTGGCGTGCCCGGTCCAGCTTTTCGCGGTCAGACGAATAGATAGCGCCCGTCAGCCCATATTCGGTGTTGTTGGCCACCTTGAGGCCTTCCTCAAAGCTGCGTACCTTGATCACCGCCAGCACCGGCCCGAAGATCTCTTCCTGCGCAATCACGGCATCAGGCGCCACATCGGCAAAGACCGTCGGCTCCACAAAATACCCGCCCGCCTCTGTCTGCACCGCATGGCCGCCGGCAATCAGCCGTCCCTCTTTGCCGCCAATCTCGATGTAGCGCAGCATGGAGTCGAGCGCGGCCTTGTTGACCACCGGGCCCATATTCGGATTTGCAGCCGCATCGCCCACGGTGAGCTTTGTCACGCGCTCCCGCAGCCGCTCAAGGAAAACGTCGTACAACGGAGCTTCAACGATAGCCCGCGAGCAGGCTGAGCACTTTTGCCCGCTGAAGCCGAAGGCCGATGCTACGACCCCATCCACGGCCGCGTCCAGGTCCGCATCCGCGCAGACAAGAATCGAATCCTTGCCGCCCATCTCCAGAATGGTGCGCTTGATCCAGATCTGGCCGGGCTGCGTCTTCGCCGCGCGCTCGTGAATCTCCAGGCCCACGGCCTTCGATCCCGTAAAAGCGATGAACCGGGTCTTGGGATGTTCGACAATCGCATTGCCAAAAGTGGCTCCGGAGCCGGGGCAGAAGTTCACCACGCCACCCGGCATCCCGGCCTCTTCCAGCACCTCCACAAACCGCGCGGCGATGGTCGGCGAGTCGCTCGAAGGCTTCAGAATCACGGTATTGCCCGCCACAATCGATGCCGCCGTCATTCCGGCCATGATGGCAAACGGGAAGTTCCACGGCGGAATCACCGCGCCCACGCCCAGCGGAATATAAAGCAGCTCATTGCACTCGCCGGGATACTGAATCGATGGCTTGGCCTTGGCCAGCCGCAACGCTTCGCGGGCATAGTATTCCAGGAAATCGATCGTCTCGCCCACATCCGCATCGGCTTCCGCCCAGTTCTTCCCCACCTCATAGGTCAGCCACGCGCAGAACTCGAACTTGCGTTCGCGAATGATCGCCGCGGCGTGCAGCAGCAGCGCGGCCCGCGTCTCTACCGGTGTACGGCTCCAGTGCTTGTAGGCCTCGAGCGCGGATTCCATCGCCTGCGGAGCCTGCGCGGCCTCTGCCTTCTGGTGCACCCCCACCACCTGGGCCGGGCGCGAGGGATTCACCGATCGGATCTTGCCTTTGGTCTTGTACCGGTGCCCGCCAATCACCAGGTCGTATTCGCGGCCCAATTGCCCGGCCACCAGCTCCAGCGCGGCCTTCATCCTGCGTGCGTTCTCGTGCGTTTTGAAGTCGGTAAAGGGCTCATTCACAAAGCCGCCCTTGGGCTGGCGCGGCTGAATCACGGTCGGTAGCGTCTCAGTTGCCATAACCACACGATTGTAGATCAATCCGGAGGACGGGACTTCCACCGTTTGGAGCAGGATCGAAGTGTTCCAGACCATTGGCTCGCGTTGCTGCCGCATCAAGGTTAGGTCAGCGCGCGGTCCAGGTGAACATAGCCGCCATCCACGATGATGTGCTGCCCCGTGGTGTGCGCTGACTGCGTGGGCGAAAGCAGAAACGCCGTGGCTGCAGCAATTTCCGCCGAGGTCGTCATCCGATGCCCCAGCGGAATCTTGTCCGTGATGCGCTTCAGGGTTGCATCCGGTTCGCCCAGCGTGTCCAGCCAGCGGCGATAGAGCGGCGTCATCACCTCTGCGGGCAGCACCGCATTCACACGAACGTTGTCTGCCAGCAGCTCTGCGGCCCACTCCCGCGTCAAGGCAAGCTGCGCCCCCTTGGCCGCCGCGTAGGCTGAGGTTCCGCCCTGCCCCGTCAGCGCCACCTTGGAACTGATGTTCACGATGGCGCCTTGCGTGCGCTTCAGCGCGGGCAGCGCATGATGGGCCAGCGCGTAGTAGTGCACAAGATTTTTGTGCAGGCTCGCGACAAACCGCTCCACCGATCCCGAAGCAAGCCCTACACCGTCGTTGACGCCGGCGTTGTTGACCAGCCCGTAGATGTCGCCGAAGCGCTCCTGAATCTCAGCGACGGCCGCCTCGCAGCGGCTGGCGTCTTCGAGATTCGCTTCGATGAGATGGCAGTCGGCGCCGGCGGCAAGCATTTCAGCCATGAAATCTTTGACATTCTGCGAGGCACGGCTGAGCACGACGACGCGCGCGCCTTCAGCAAGGCAGGCACGCGAGATGCCGGCTCCGATGCCGGCTCCTCCACCGGTGACGACGATGAGCTTGTCTTTGAGGCCTAAATCCATGGCGAATCCTTCTTCAGGTTTTTGCATCCGGGCGTCTGGATGCGCAGATCGTTCGGCTCGTCGCGTTGGCTCGGAACCGCAGAGCGCAACGCTATCCGATTCCCGACATGACCAGCATGCGCGGCTCAGTCATCTCGTCGATCGCCGAGCGGATTCCTTCGCGGCCCAGGCCGGAGTCCTTGACGCCGCCGTACGGCATGGGGTCAAGGCGCCAGCTCGGCGTGTCGCCCACGATGAGCGAACCGACCTCAAGCTCGCGAAAGGCAGTCAGAATGCGGCCTGCGTCGCGCGTCAGCAGCCCAGCCTGCAGGCCGTAGCGCGAGCGGTTGACTTCACCCAGCGCCTCTTCAAAATCTTCGTACGGCTCCACGGCAACAACCGGGCCAAAGACCTCTTCATCGCGAATCTTCATGCCGGGGCGGGTGCCCGTGAGGATCACAGGTGTGAGCACGGGGCCTTTGCGCTCACCGCCTGCAATCAGCTTGGCGCCGCCGTCAATGGCTTCGTTCACCCAGGCCTGTACGCGCTCCGCCTCCGCCATGCGAATCAGAGGGCCCACGTCAGTAGCCTCCGCAGCAGGCTCACCCGCGACAAGGTGCGCGGCGTGCTCCACAAGCTTCCACAGGAAGGTCTGGAAGATGCTCTTGTGCACGTAAACACGCTGCACGCTGATGCAGGACTGGCCCGCGTAGCTGAAGGCCGAGTGTGCGGTGCGCAGGGCGGCTTCGTCCAGGTCGGGCCAGTCGCTGTGGATGACGAGCGCCGCGTTGCCGCCGAGTTCAAGCAGCACGCGCTTGCGACCGGAGTGAGCCTTGAGATCCCAGCCGACTTTGGCCGAGCCGGTAAAGCTGACCAGCTTGATGCGGTCTTCTTTTTCGGCCAGCCATGCGGTGTCTGCGTTCGCAAGCGGCAGAACGGCCAAGGCCTCTTCCGGCCACCCGGCCTTGAGAATCACCTCGCCCAGCGCCAGCGCGGTAAAAGGCGTCTGCGGCGCGGGCTTGAGGATGAGCGGGCACCCGGCGGCCATGGCGGGTGCGGCCTTGTGCGCCACCAGGTTCAGCGGAAAATTGAACGGCGTGATGGCCAGGACCGGCCCAACGGGAAAACGCTGCATCAGGCCCCAGCGCCCCTCATTGCCCTGGGTCAGATCCAGCGGAATGGTCTCGCCGCCCAGGCGCGCGGCTTCCTCGGCAGCGGTCTTGAAAGTGAGCACGGCGCGATCGACCTCGGCGCGGGCCATGCGCACGGGCTTGCCGGCCTCTGCCACGATGAGCTGGGCGAAGCGTTCCTTCTGCTCAATGAGCGCGGCAGCCACATCCTCAAGAATCTCGCGCCGCTTCCAGCGCGGCAGCGCGCGGGTGCGGCGCAGGCTGGCCACCGCGTGGCTGACAGCCTGACGCGCATCGGCGCGCGTGGCCACGGTAACGCGGCCCACCAGGCCCTGGTCCCACGGCGAGCGAACCTCGATCGCTTCGCCGTCAATCCATTCCTTGCCGCAGAGCAGAAATCCGGTTTGCGAGCCGGGGCGCATCTTCATAGCGTGGTGCTCCTGTTCGATTGCTACGCTCTTCATGGTACAAGGCGGGGCAGGTGGCTGCGGTGGAAGACACACCCGCGCACGGTACACTGGTCGCCTATGATTTTCGATGGCCGAAAGCGTAAGCTCCCGTTTGATCTCCAGGAGGCCGTGGCGCACCTGAAGGCGCGCGACGCAAAAATGGGCGCGTTGATCGAGCGATGCGGGCCCTGCACGCTACGCCTGGACCGCTCGCCGTCTCCCTTCGAGTCGCTGCTGGAGTCGATTCTCTATCAGCAACTGCACGGCAAGGCCGCGGCCACCATTCACCGCCGCGTGCAGGAGCACTTCGGCGGCAATCCCACGCCCGAGATGCTGCTGAAGACCGCGGATGATCCCCTGCGCGCGGCAGGGGTCTCCGGCAACAAAATCAAAGCCATGCGCGACCTGGCCGCGAAGACGCTCGATGGAACGGTGCCAACCCATGCGGCGATCCGCAAGATGAGCGACGCGGAGATTGTGGAGAGGCTCACCGCGGTGCGCGGCATTGGCCCATGGACCGTGGAGATGCTGCTGATCTTTCGCCTGGGCCGCCCCGATGTGCTGCCGGTAACCGACTACGGCGTGCGCAAAGGCTACGCGATGACCTTCCTGCGCGTACCTAAGACGCGCCCCCTTGAAGCGGCAGACCTGCCCGCGCCCGATCTGCTGCGCAAGCGCGGCCAGCGATGGGCGCCCTATCGCTCTGTGGCGGCGTGGTATCTGTGGCGCGCCAGCGACGGCATGGCGGAGGCTGCGGCGCCGCGCCGAACGAGCCTACAATAGGCAAATGTGCCGTGCCTGCCGCAAGAACAGGCGCACGGAGTGGATAACCGATGCCTGCAACGAAACGCTTTATCTGTATTCATGGACATTTTTATCAGCCGCCTCGCGAAAACCCCTGGCTGGAAGCAGTCGAGACACAGGACACAGCCGCGCCCTATCACGACTGGAACGAGCGCATCTGCGCGGAATGCTACGCGACCAACGGCGCCGCGCGCATCCAGAACGACAAGAACCGGATTACGCGGATCGTAAACAATTACGCCCGGATCAGCTTCAACTTCGGACCAACGCTGCTGAGCTGGCTGAAGGACAAGGCACAGCGAACCCACCGCATGGTGATAGACGGAGAGAAACGCAGCCGGCGCAGTTATAAAGGTCATAGCTCGGCGATGGCGCAGGTCTACAACCACATGATTCTGCCGCTCGCAAACTTGCGCGACAAAGTGACGCAGATTCGCTGGGGCATCCGAGACTACGAGCACCACTATGGGGCGCGCCCTGAGGGCATGTGGCTGGCGGAGACCGCCGCGGACACCGAGACGCTGGAACTGCTGGCCGCCGAGGGCATCCGCTTCACGCTGCTGGCCCCGCATCAATGTAAACGCATTCGTCCGCTCAAGCCGGCTGCGGGCGACGGCGAGTGGATCGATACGCCCGATGCCGCCGTCGATACCACACGGCCTTACCTGGTGCGCTTTCCCTCCGGCCGGTCGATTGCGGTGTTTTTCTACAACGGGCCAATCTCGCGCGCAATCGCGTTTGAGGGATTGTTGAACTCGGGCGAGATCTTTGCGGCGCGACTCAAAACGGGCTTCAAAGACACGGCGCAACCGCAACTGGTGCATGTCGCAACGGATGGCGAGTCCTATGGCCACCATCACAAACACGGCGAGATGGCGCTCGCCTACGCCCTCAAGCTCCTCGAAGAAGACAAAACCGTCAAGCTGACCAACTACGCGAGTTTCCTGGCGCAGTTTCCGCCCGAGTATGAGTGCGAAATCGTAGACAACACCTCGTGGAGCTGCGTGCATGGCGTGGAGCGGTGGCGCTCCGACTGCGGATGTAACGGCGGCAGGCATGGCTGGAATCAAAAGTGGCGCGGACCGCTGCGGCAGGCGCTCGACGAGCTGCGCGATGCGATTGTGCCGCTTACCGAACAAGGCGGCGCAAAGCTTTTTAAGGATGCATGGGCGGCGCGCGAAGATTACATCCACGTAATTCTCGACCGCAGCGCGGAGTCAGAGGAACGCTTCTTCAAAGAGCACCAGAGCCATCCGTATAGCGATGAAGAGCGGGTTTCCGCGCTGCGCCTGATGGAGATGCAGCGCCACGCGCAGCTGATGTACACAAGTTGCGGCTGGTTCTTCGACGACATTTCGGGCATCGAGACGGTGCAGATCATCGCCTATGCGGCGCGCGTGCTGCAACTGGCAAAGGCCCTGTTTGGCGAGCAAGCCGC
Source organism: Acidobacteriota bacterium (assembly GCA_021836865.1). Classification (GTDB taxonomy): domain Bacteria; phylum Acidobacteriota; class Terriglobia; order Terriglobales; family Acidobacteriaceae; genus Telmatobacter. The sequence continues at coordinate 9,419 of JAKBHH010000064.1, read as the reverse complement.
GGAGCTGGAGCCCGCCTTTGTCGCCCGGCTTTCAGAGGCTTTTTCGAATGAGCCCAGTGCGGGAGACGGCGCGCGCATCTACAGGGAAAAGATCGGTTCCATGAAGCTGGGCCTGGAGCAGGTGGCTGCGCACTATGCGATCAGCAGCGTCTTTTCATCGTTTGCCGATGAGACGGACCTCTACTGTTATCGCGTGCGGCGCATCTCGTATGAGATATTCTCCTCGGGCCGCGGACGCCTGGCGCTGGGCCGCGCGCATTTGACCAACACCATCACCGAACGGTGCGAAACCTTTTCGTTTGCGGTACTGCACTTCGGCGACCAGAACATCACTGCCGCGGTGAAGCCCTATGCCGAAAGCGACGCGAGCGCATTCGAGTCCTTTTTAGTCCAGACCTCAGAGCAGGTGCAGGCCGCGAACTTCCCCGAAGTGATTCGCCTTCTCGACGGCTTCTACGGACGCGCGGACTACTCACTCACATCCCTGTTCCGCGACGATCAGCGGCGCATTGTGCAGCTCATTTTGAACTCGACGCTTTGGGACATCGAAACCTCTCTGACGACGATTTACGAGGATCACGCGAACCTGTTGCACTTTCTTTCAAAAGCCGGACTACCCAAACCGCGTGCCCTCACGCTTGCCGCCGAGTTCGCCATCAATGCAGGTCTGCGCCGCGCCCTGGAATCCGATCCGATCGATCAGGCGCTGATGCGCTCGTTCCTGCAGTTGGCCAAAGCCGATCAATTGCCGATGGAGACGGCTTCTCTTTCCTACCTTGCGGATCAGCGCATGAAGCGCGCCATGTTGGAACTGCAGGTCTCCGCAGGCTCGCTGGAGATGCTGGACCGGGCTCTCGCGCTTGCCCGAGCGCTCGAAGAGTTGCCCTTCGAACTCAACCTGTGGCAGGCGCAGAACATCTGGTATGAGATTCTGCGAACCTCTGCTCAGTCCCTCAGCACACTGACTGAAGAGGACCGGCCAAAGTGGGATACGGGTTTCAGCGAGCTCGGCAATTGCCTTTCTATCGACTGCGTCGCCATCACCTGCCTGGATCCGGCTGTAGAGACGACGGGCGATTAGCTCTTGTGCACAACGCGGATGTGCAGCTCTTTCAACTGCTGCTCGGTCACCGTTGTCGGCGCGTCCACCATCAGGTCAATCGCCTTGGCCGTCTTGGGGAAGGCGATGACCTCGCGCAGGCTGGGCGCTCCCGTGAGCAGCATCACGATGCGGTCGAGGCCAAGCGCGATACCGCCGTGCGGCGGCGTGCCATACTCCAGCGCATCAAGAAAGAAGCCAAAGCGCTGACGGGCTTCCTCGTCGCTGATGCCAAGCGACTGGAAGATTACCTGCTGCACATCCTTGCGATGGATACGAATGGAGCCAGAACCAAGCTCCAGCCCGTTCATCGCCAGGTCGTAGCAGTTGGCGCGGACCGATGCCGGATCGCTGACAAGGTTGGCCATGTCCGCCTCATGCGGCGAAGTGAAAGGATGATGCGCGGGCATCCACTTGGCTGTGGCCAGGTCATACTCGAACATCGGGAAGTCGGTGATCCACATCGGCTGAAAAGCCTGCGAGCCATCGATCACGTCGCCGCTCTGTGGATTGGCGTTGCTCACCACTTCATCGGTGACGCGGAAGGCGCCATGCCGCTCGGCGTACTTCTTCGCGAGCTCCGTGCGGAAGCTGCCCGCGGCGGAGTAGACGTTGATCTCGCGCTCGCTCAGGCGGCCTTCAAACTTGGTGTCGCTGGCCTTGATGTGATGCGCAGGGTCGCCCGCGACGATGAGGACAAAGTCCGCGTCGGCCGCGCCTGCCAGTTCACGCACCTTCGCCGCCGCTTCAGGAAAGCCCTTGGCGAGCCGCTTGAAGTCGTCAATGAACTTCGCACCTTTTTTCTGGTCGAAGAGCGGATGATTGTCCTCGCGCTCCTTGCGGCTTAACTCGCCCACGCCGGGGATGCGAAAAGCAACAACGGGAAGAGCAGGATCGATTTGCAGCACGGCAAGGTTTTCGTCCGTGAACGCCGGGCGCACATCGGTGAGGCCCGGCAGGCGAAGGTCCGGCTTGTCGGTGCCAAACTGCCGCATCGCGTCGTCGTAGGTGATGCGCGGAAACGGCTTGGGCAGCTTCACGCCCGCAGCGGCAAATCCGGCACAGAGAAAATCCTCCACCACGGCGAAGACATGCTCCTGTCGCGGAAAGCTCATCTCAAGATCTACCTGTGTGAACTCAAGCTGGCGGTCGGCGCGCAGATCCTCGTCGCGGAAGCAGCGCGCAATCTGAAAGTATCTGTCGAAGCCGGAGATCATCAGAATCTGCTTGAAGATTTGCGGCGACTGCGGCAGCGCGTAGAACTCGCCCGGATGCACGCGGCTGGGCACCAGAAAATCGCGCGCGCCCTCCGGCGTGGACTTGGTCAGAATGGGTGTTTCTACTTCGAGAAAGCCCTGCCTGGACAGGCTCTCGCGAATGGCCAGCGTAATCTCATGCCGCAGCCGAAAGTTGCGCTGCATCTCGGTGCGGCGCAGGTCCACGTAGCGATACTTGAGGCGCACTTCCTCGTTCTGGATCGCTTCTTCGGCAGGCGAAAACGGAGCCAGGCGCGTGTCATTGAGCACGCGCAGGTCAGTCGCTTCAATCTCGATTTCGCCCGTAGGCATCTTCGGATTGATCGCATCGGCGTCGCGCAGGCGGACTTTGCCGACCGCAGCGACGACATACTCCGGCCGCACCTGCTCGCCCTTGGCGTGGCCGTCCGGAACCAGCTCCTTGTCGAGCACAATCTGCGCAATGCCGCTGCGGTCGCGCAGGTCAAGGAAGATCAGGTTGCCGTGGTCGCGGCGGCGGTTGACCCAGCCCATCAACACCACTTGCTGCCCAGCGTGCGCGGCGCGCAGGTCGCCGCAGAGATGTGTCCGTTCGAGATTGCCTAAAAAGTCGAGCACTCCGTGTGTCCTTTACTGATGGGAGGGTGCGGCAAGATGTGCCGCCAGTTCCGCGCGCGGAACCTTGGTCTGGTTGCCGATGGAGAAATCCTTCACTGTCAGGATACCGGATTGAAGCTCGTCTTCGCCCAGAATGACGATGCGCCGAGCCGTCTTGTCGGCGGCCTCAAAGGACTTCTTCAAGCGAAAACTACCGTCGCCCAGTTCCACACTGAGGCCGGCGCGGCGGAGCTCGCGGGCCAGTGCCAGCCCAGCGGCGTTCATCGCGGCCAGCTTAGCGGCGTCTTTGGCGTCGGCCATGGGCGCCACGTAGGCATCAACCTTGTCTGCGACTGCCGCCTGCTCTTGCTGCGCTTGCAGAGTAAGTACCAGACGGTCCAGGCCGATGGCAAAGCCGATACCCGGTGCGCGCGGGCCGCCAAGGGCCTCGCTGAGGCCGTCGTAGCGCCCGCCGCCGAGCAGCGCATTCTGCGCGCCCAGCCCGCCGTGCGTGAACTCGAAGGTTGTGCGCGTGTAGTAGTCGAGGCCGCGCACCAGCCGGGGATTGAGCGTGTAGGTCACTCCGGCAGCATCGAGCGCAGCGGTCACTGCAGCGAAGTGCTCTTTTGATGCCGGATCGAGATGATCCGCAATGCGTGGCAGCGTTTCGATGATGGGCTGATCCTCGGGCACCTTGCAGTCCAGCACGCGCAATGGGTTTGTCACGGCGCGGCGCTGGCAGTCCGCGCACATCTTCGGCGCGACCGAGGCCAGGGCGGCGCGCAGCACATCGTTGTAGCGCGCGCGGTCCGCCGCAGAGCCAACGGAGTTCAGGTGCAGCGTCCAGCCGGTGATGCCAAGGTCATCCAGCAATGCGGCGAGCATGTCGAGCACCTCGGCGTCGCGCAGCGGTGACTCCGAACCGGCGCTCGGTGGCCCGATGACCTCGGCGCCAATCTGCCAGAACTGCCGGTAGCGGCCCTTCTGCGGGCGCTCGCGGCGAAACTGCGGTCCGATGTAGTAGAGCTTCTGCAACTGGCCGGTCTCGCCCAGCTTGTGTTCGATGTAGGCGCGGACCACGCCGGCTGTATTTTCGGGGCGCAGGGTGAGAGACTGCGGCTTCTCCGACTGCGCGCGCGCACGGTCTTCCCAGGTGTACATCTCCTTCGAAACAATGTCGGTTTCTTCGCCGACGCTGCGGGCAAAGAGCGAGGTGTCTTCAAAGATGGGGGTGCGGATCTCGCCGAAGTTGTAGCGTGCGAAGACGCGGCGCGCTGTGGCCTCGATGCGGTTCCAAAGGGCCGTCTCCGGCGGCAGCAGGTCGCGCGTGCCGCGCACGGCTTTCAATGTGCTCATAACTCTTCCAGTCTAAATGGAACGATTTGATCGCATTGACTCAACCTGCGAAGCATTGCGCCGCGCTTGATTCTGAACCTACGCAGGCAACGCTCCACATGCAAAGACCCCATCCGCGGGGATGGGGTCGGGTGTGCTTCGATCCGATCTTGAACAGCCGTGCGGATTGTGCTCCGCGGCTGCGCTTACGCCTTGGCGACCTTGCCGCTCTTGATGCAGCTGGTACAGACGCGAATGCGCTTGGACGCTCCGTTGACGAGCGCCTTGACCGCCTGCAGGTTCACGTTCCAGCGGCGGCGCGTCACGTTGTGCGCGTGGGAGATGTTGTTGCCAAACTGCGGCTTCTTGCCGCAAACGTCGCATACCTGTGCCATGGTTCCACTCCAGAATCCTGGGATTTTCGTCTTGCCGCTGCCCTGCGGGGGCTGAACTCAGCACTCCCTGAACGGGCCCCGCGGCCGGGCCGGACGAAAGGGTGCGCGCAAAGACACACATCCCCTACGGCTTACCGAATCCTCAGTATACCCTGAAACCGCTCAAAAGGCCAAGCTGAGTGTGGCTTCAGAAACTGGCGAAGCGTCCGCTCCTAGAACTACACAATCTTGCCAACTGCCTGGAGGCGCGAGATGATGACTGGCATGAAATCAAAGCCAGAGGCGCAGGACCGCCGATTCCCTTGGGGAACCGTCGTAGCAGTAATTCTTGTGATTCTTGCTGGATTCTATGCAGCAAATCACAACGGATTCCTGGCCTCACTCCTGCGCATTTTCCTTGCACCGTAAGAACTTCAAAACTTGATTGATATCGCCTTTCCGCCCTAGCACACTGGGCGTTCCACCAGCCAGCCATGCCGTTGATTTATCCTGCCTTCGATGCCCAATACCCTCTCGGTTGCCATGATTGCCATGAACGAGGAGGCAAACCTGCCGCGGACGCTCGAAAGCGTGCGCTGGGCCGACGAGATCGTCCTGGTCGACTCAGGGTCAAAGGACCGCACCCTTGAAATCGCCCAATCCTTCGGCGCACGAACCAGTTACCACGCCTTTGGCGGCCACGGCGAGCAGAAAAACGTGGCCCTCGACCTCTGCACCTCCGACTGGGTCTTGCTGCTCGACGCCGATGAGGTGCTGACACCCGAGCTACAGGCCGAGATTCAGGCGCTGCTGCGGGGTACGCCCAGGTGCGACGCCTATTGGATTCCCCGGCTCAACCTCTACTTTGGCCGCTGGATTCGCCATGGCGGCTTCTATCCCGACCACAAACTGCGGCTCTTCCGGCGCGGCAAGGCCCGGCTAAGCGAGGGCGTGGGACCGCACTCGACGCCGCAGTTCGCTGGGCCGCGCGGCAAGCTGCGGCATGACATGCTCCACTACGCCTACCCCACCATGGGCATCTATCTGGAGCACATGAACCGCTACAGCAACGAGATTGCCCAACTGCTCCACCAGAAAGGCCGAGACAGCCGATTGCTGCCCGCCTTTCTGTGGAACGCGGTCCTGAACCCGGTGGCGACTTTCCTCTACAACTACATTTTCCGCCTGGGTTTTCTGGATGGACGCGAAGGCCTGATCCTACACCTGAACCACTCGGTCTACATCCACTGGAAATACATCAAGGCGTGGCGGCTGGGACAGGGCAAGGAGTAAGGACAAGGTTGGCCCCTTGCATCATCGCTGGCGCCTGATGCCTGTTCTCTGACTATATGTGGCAGCTGGAGAGGCCGCGCTTTTCAAGATACCGCTGGTGATACTCCTCGGCGCGCCAGAAGGTTTGCGCCGGCTCAACCGTGGTCACAATCCGCTTCGGTTTGTAGCGGCCTTCGGCCGTGAGGTGCTCAATCTTGGCGCGGGCGGCGGTCTCCTGCTCCGGAGAGTGAAAGAAGATCGCCGAGCGATACTGCGTACCCCAGTCCGGCCCCTGCCGGTTCAGCGTCGTGGGGTCGTGCAGCGCAAAGAACGCGTCGAGAACCTGCTCGTAGCTGATCTGCGCGGGGTCAAAGTCCAGCTCGACCACCTCGGCGTGGCCCGTCTTGTCGGTGCAGACGTCCTTGTAGGTGGGCTGGTCAAGCTGGCCGCCCTCGTAGCCAACCGCCGTCGCCGTCACGCCTGGAAGGGCAGCAAAGGCCGCCTCCACACCCCAGAAACATCCCGCTCCAAAGGTCGCTTTTTCCATCGTCATGCCTCTTCAGATGCGCGTCGGACCCAATCGGTAGCAACCCCGCTCGTAGTGCGGCTCTCAGCCGCGCTTTCTGCCGCCCCCTGCGCCGCCCGGCCGCTTGCCTCCGGGTCCCTGCTTGCCACCGGGCCTTGGACCGCTGCGTCTGGGGCCGGAGCCCGACGCTTTGCCCTTGAACCCGGACTTAGGCTTGGAGAAGCCGCCGGGCCTGGCGCCAAAGCCGGGCTTCGAGCGGCCTGCGGAAGCGGGCCTGCCGGGCTTGCTGCTGGGGCGTGCGCCGCCCGCGCGTGGCTTCCCGCTGCTGGTGGTGAAGGGCCGCGCCAGGCCGGAACGGCCTCTGCTCGAAGCGCTTCCGCCTGCGCTGCCCTTATTGGTGCGGCCGGTATCCGGGCGACCCGTGCTGGCGCGGCCAGGGCCGGAACGTTCAGGACCGGCGCGATCCGGCCGGGGACGATCCGGGCGCGGGCGACTAAAGTCAGGCCGCTCAGACCTGGGCTTGTCAAAACGCGACTGGCCGGGCCGCGGCGTACCGGACCGAGGCTTATCAAACCTGGGCTTGTCAAACCTGGGCTTGTCCGGCCGGGGGCGGTCAAACTTCGGCCGGTCAAACTTCGGCCGGTCGGGACGGTGCGCGCCGGGGCGCTCCGGTTCCACGGACTCGATGTGCAGGCGTGAAGGCCGTTTGGGCGCAAACTCCCGATCCGGCGCAGGAGCCTCGCGCCGCGGCGCGGCGGGACGACCCTCGGTGCGACTCTCTGTCCGATTCGGGGGGCGATTGAACGCCGGCCGCTCGCCCGAAGGCTTACCCCACGCCGGCTTGCCGCCGCCCGGCCTGGGCGCGAAACCTCGTCCCGAACCTGTATCTTTCTTCCACGCCGGACGGGCCTGTGGCCGCCCGGACGGAGGCCCAGACGGAGGCCCGGACGGCCGCGCCGCGCGGTCATCCCTCTTCCATGCCGGACGGGCTGGCCCGCGGTCTGCTGCTCGCGCCGGGCCACGGCTGGGGCCACGCTCAGGGCCGCGTCCAGCCGCAGGCCGAAACTCCCCGCCCGCAGGCCTTGCCGGCCGAAAGGGCTTGTCGGAACCAAAAGTCTTCCGCGGACGAGAATCGCGTGTGCCGCTCGCGGCGGCAGGACGGTCACCATACGGCCGCGCCGTCTGCGGGCGGCTGGGACGGTCCTGTCCGTACCGGGCCGGCTTGCCACCTCGGTCTGCACCCCGGTCCGCGGGGCGTGCCGGGCGCTGTTCCACCGGACGGACTGCCTCCTTCGGCACCAGTTTGGAGGTCTTGAATCTGCGCGGCTTCAGCTTGCCCTCAGCCGTCAGCCGCAGCGCGGCAACCTCTTCAGCGTCCAGCTCGCGCATCTTGCCCGGCTCAATGTCGAGCACCAGCGGGCCGTAGCCCACGCGGCGAATCTTCTCCACAAAGTGGCCGATCTCTTCAAACATCTTGCGCAGCTCGCGGTTGCGTCCCTCGACCAGCACCACCTCGTACCAGGGATTGTCGCCCTGCCGCACCTGCTGGATACGCGCCGGAGCCGTGCGCACGCGGCCTTCGCCGGCCTTGCCGCGCTCAATGGAGACGCCGGCGCGCAGAACCTCGAGTTCTTCCTCCGTGGGCTGCCCGCTCACCTTCACCAGGTAGGTCTTCTCCACGCCGGAGGAAGCCCTGGTAAGCCGGTTCGCCAGCTCGCCGTCATTGGTCACCACCAGCAGACCCTCGCTCAGGTAGTCCAAACGGCCCACGGGATAGATGCGCTCGGCCGTCTTTGCAAAGAACTCCATCACCGTGGGACGTCCTTCGGGATCCTTCACCGTGGTCACAAAGCCGCGGGGCTTGTTGAGCATGAAGTAGCGCAGCCGCTCGGCCCCATGCAGCAGCTTGCCGTCCACGCGGATGTGGTCGCGCGCCGCATCGGCCTTGGTGCCCAGCTCGGTCACCACCTTGCCGTTGACCTGCACCCGGCCCGCGGTCATCATCTCTTCCGCGCTGCGGCGGCTGGCCACGCCGGCCTGCGCCAGAATCTTCTGCAGCCGCTCCAACCTGGGTGCGGGGCGCGGCGTCTCTTCCTCTTCTGCCTCGACGGCACCGGTCGCCTCTTCCGTCACGGCACTCTCGTCCGAGGGCTCTGCCGCAAGATCTTCCGCGGTGTCCGCAGTCGAGTTAATGTCCGGTTCGTTGGCTTCGGGATCTCGTTCGTCAGTCATGGGACGACGTCTCTGTTTCTGCCTGCGCGGTGGGCAGAGGCTCGGCAGGCGCGGCCTCTTGTGGAGCGGGTTCCGCTTCCTCTGCGGCAGTTGCCGGAGCAGACACGGCGATGGAGTCCTTTGCTTCTTCAGAGTCCTCTGCCGCGTCTTCGTCGAGCTCGGGGCCGGTGTGCGGCACATGCTCAAATCCCGACTCGACCTCGGTCTCCATCTCGCCGGGAGCTTCGTTCAGCTCCAGCGCCGCCATCTTTTCGAACTCATCCATCGAAGGCAACTCGGAGAGGTCCTTGAGACCGAAGCGCAGCAGGAACTCCTTGGTGGTTTTGTAGAGGATGGGCCGGCCGATCACCTGCTTGCGTCCGGCGGTGCTAATGAGCTTGCGGCTCAGCAGCGAACCCAGCACGCCAGCCGACTCCACGCCGCGAATCTCGTTCACTTCCGGCGCCGTCACCGGCTGTTTGTAGGCAATCACGGCCAGCGTTTCCAGCGCGGGCAGCGAGAGCTTCATCGGCGGCTTCAGGCTCTTGATGAAGAGGCGCACGGCGTCGTGGCACTCAGGCTTGGTGGCCAGGCGGTAGCCGCCCGCGATCTCGCGAATCTCGATTCCGCGATCGGCGGCGGCATAGTTTGCGATCAGCTCGTCCAGCAACTGCCGCAGGATGGCCTTAACCTCCCGGTCGCGCAGGCGGGCCTGCCGTTTGGCTTCGGTTTCGGCATCGAGCGCGGCTTCGGCGGCTGGCTGCGCCTCC
>JAKBHH010000063.1 GCA_021836865.1 Acidobacteriota bacterium | reverse complement strand
CTGAGCTGCTCAGACTACTACTGAAATCCTGCGTGCCTTTAGGGCTCGTGGCTGCGTTGCGCGGCTGCCGCGGGCTTCCGCACCGAGGGCTGCACGAGGTGCGCTCGTGTGAGGATCTTGCGGGCCAGGCCGGTGAGGGCGACTGATCCGGCCTCAGCGAGCGGAACCCAGCGGCGGTTGCCCTGGAGGAGCGTGAGGGCGTCAACGTCGTCTTCAAGGACGGTGCGGACGCGGACGTAGTAGTTGACCTGCATGATGGCATGGCGCACGGTCATGCGGAGCTGGGCAGAGGGCACCTGGGGGTCGTGCAGGACCGGCAATTGCCACATCCCGGGCATGACCGATTCATCGGTCGACCGCTGCTCGAGGAGCACCTCGAGGTGGGAGGGGCAGGGCTGCGCAGCGGACCGGACGGCGAGGGCGCAGGCGACCTGCGTGCTGAGCATAGGGGGGCGCGGAGTTGTCTTGTGCTCGCCGCGGGTGGAGCAGTCGACGGCGACGGGGCAGGACAGACACTGCGGCCTGCGCGGCGTGCAGAGGGTGGCGCCCAGTTCCATGAGAGCCTGGTTGAAGTCTCCGGGCCGGGTGGGGTGGACGAGCTGGTTGGCAAGGATCTCCACTTTGCGGCGGAGGGTGGGCCCGGAAACGCGGCCGGTGCCGGGCCAGTCCTGGAGGCGGCAGAGGACACGCTCCACGTTGCCGTCAACCAGGCCGACGGGCCGGTTGAAGGCGATGCTGGCAAGGGCCGCGGCGGTATAGGCCCCGATGCCGGGCAGCAGGCGCAACTGCTCGACGGTGGAGGGCAGGACGCCGTTGTGGTGTTCAATGACAAACTGGGCGGCCTTGTGCAACATGCGGGCGCGGCGGTAGTAGCCGAGTCCGCTCCAGACGGCCAGGACGTCCTGCTCGGGAGCGAGAGCGAGCGCGGGCAGCGAGGGAAAGCGCTGCAGGAAGGCGTGGTACCGATCGATGACGACGGCGACGCGTGTCTGCTGGAGCATGATCTCCGAGACCCAGATGGCGTAGGGGTCTTTCGTCTGCCGCCAGGGCAGGTTGCGCTGGTGGGAGTCGTACCAGGCAAGCAGCATTCGCCTGAAGCGGGCAACCGCCTCAGGGTCGATGTCGGGCTGGATCATGGGGCAAGGTTACGGCATGATGCGCCTGTTGCGCGAGAAGGACCTGTCGAAAGGCACGCGCGGGGGCCAGTTCCGGAATACAACTTTTCTCTCATGCCTTAGGTAACGTATGGGCCCGATCTGCAGTAACCATTTCTTGAATCCGTGGTAATCTCCGCTCAGAAACTTCTTCATGGATCCTTTAGTGCGGTCGATGAGAGGACAAGCAGCGGCAATTGACCCTTGCTCTTGTGTCCTGTTCCAGGGGTCGCTGGCAAGCGATGAGGCAGGTTCTGGAGGCGCGATGCTTAGCCATAGACTTAGATCTTTTGGATTTGTCCTGGTGTTGATGCCGTCGGGACTGGCTGCTCAGTTTTCCAGCGATTCAAGCCTGTTTGCCGATGTGGCTGGCGGCGGTGGTGTAGTGCGCGGAGGCCCGGTGGTCCAGAGCAGCGAGGGATCGGGGCGTCCATTTTCCCGTTTTGCGATTGGCGGGACGATTTCGCCGATGGGGCCGGGCGGGCAACTGACGGCGTACGTGAACGACCATTTCAACGTGCGGGCGACGGGCAGTGTCTTCAACCATGCAACCAGTTTCACGACCAATGGCTTTCCCGCGACGGCGACGCTCAACATGGCTACGGCGCAGATTGCCGGCGATATCTATCCCTTTCACAGGGGGTTCCGCATCAGTCCCGGACTGATGATGTACAACGGCAATCAGCTGGCGGCATCCTCGGCCCTGCCGGGAGGAACGAGCTTTACGCTGAATGGGAACACGTATTACTCGGCGATCGCCAACCCGTTTACCGGCGCAACGCCGTTGAGCGCAAGCGCGCTGCTGGGTCTGCACTCAACCAAGCCGGCTCTCACGCTGACGGCGGGGTGGGGCAATACGATTCCGCGCAACGGGCACTGGTCGTTTCCGTTTGAGGCGGGCGCGGCGTTTATCGGCTCACCATCCCTCACGGCAAACCTGTCGGGCTGGGCCTGCTATGACCAGGCGCAGACGCAATGCACCAACGTGGCCAGCATCACCAACCCGATTGCGGCCCAGATCCAGAACGATCTGAACGCGCAGATTGCAACGTGGAAAAGTGACCTGGATTCCATGAAGACGTTTCCTCTTGTCTCTTTCGGCGTGGCCTATAGCTTTGGCCGCAGTGCCACGGTGCGCTAACCGGCGCAGAAGGCGACAAAGGGCCGCACTGGAGAGATGCGGCCCTTTGCGTTTCTGACGTTTGCGCTGCGATATCCACTAGCCGAGCAGCGCGGCGACCAGCTCCGGCGCGGCCTTGAGCGCGGCGTCAATCTGGGTTTGGTCTTTGCCGCCAGCCTCGGCGATTTCCGGCTTGCCGCCGCCTGAGCCGCCGACGAGTTTGGCGACTGAGCCGACGAGCTTGCCGGCCTGGATGCGCTTGACGAGGCCGGGCGTGACGCCGGCAATGATGGCTACCTTGCCCTCGGGCTGGGCGGAGGCGAGGACGACGACGCCTTCGCCGAGCTTCTGCTTGAGATTATCGACGAGCGTGCGAAGCTGGCCGCGCTCCAGTGCGTCGGCGCGGAGCGTGACGAGGCGAACGCCTTTGACCTCGACGGCGAGGCTGAGAGCGTCGTCGAGCGCGCCCGCAGCGGACTTCATGCGCATCTCTTCGAGCTCGCGGCGCAGGCGCTTCATCTCTTCTTCCTGACTGGCGAATTTGGCACGAAGGCCGTCGGCAAGGTTATCCACTGTGGGAACGTACTGGCCGGCGAGCTTGGCGACCTCGAAGTCGCGACGGAAGGTGGAGAGCGAGCCGAGGCCGCTGATGGCCTCAATGCGGCGCACGCCGCTGGAGACAGCGCCCTCGCTGGTGAGCTTGAAGAGGCCGATTTCGCCAGTGGCCGCGGTGTGCGTTCCGCCGCAGAGCTCGGTGGAGAAGCCGTCAGAGAGCTTCACGACGCGGACCTTGTCGCCGTATTTTTCGCCGAAGAGGGCCATGGCGTGGTACTCGTTGACGGCAACGTCGATGGGCACGTCTTCCAGCGTTTCGACGCGGGCGTTGGAGAGGACTTCGCGGTTGACGATGTCCTCGATCTCCTGCAGCTCTTCGTCGGCCACCTGCGCGAAGTGGGAGAAGTCGAAGCGCAGGCGCGTGGGCTCGACGGAGGAGCCGGCCTGCTTGACGTGGGTGCCGAGCACCTGGCGCAGCGCGGCGTGGAGCAGGTGGGTGCCGGTGTGGTTGCGGCGGATGGCGTCGCGGCGTTGTCCATCGACCACGGTGTTGACGCGATCACCGACGGCGAGAGGCTGCTTGAGCACGGCCTTGTGTGCGCGCACCCCCTGGACGGGCGCAACGCAGCCGACGACTTCGGCGACTGTAGAATTCCCGTCCGGGGCCAGGAAAAAACCGGTGTCGCCGGTCTGGCCGCCGGAGTCGGCGTAGAAGGTGGTGTGGTCGAGGACGACCTCGACCTGCTCGCCTGCGGCGACGGCGGGAACGCCGACACCGTCCTTGATGAGGGCGAGAACTTCGCAGCCGGTGGAGGTGAGCTGGCGGTAGCCTTCGAAGATGGTCTTGGGCAGCTCGCGATAGGCGGGGCTGGCGGTCTTCTGGCTGCCGCCTTTCCAGGAGGCGCGGGCGCGGGCCTGTTCTTCGGCGCGGGCGCGCTCGAAGCCTTCGTCGTCGAACTTCACACCGGCATCGCGCGCGGCATCGACCATGAAGTCCAGCGGCAGGCCGAAGGTTTCGTAAAGGTGGAAGGCCTTTGCGCCGGTGAACTCGCCCTGCAGTTCTTCATTCAGGCGGGTGAAGCCAATTTTCAGCACGCGGTCGAACTGCTTCTCTTCGGCCTCGACGACTTTTGCGACGCGGTCGGCGGAGTCTTTCAGTTCCGGATATGCGCCCTGCATCAGGTCGCGGACGGCGTAGACCATCTGACACATGAAGGGCTTTTCCAGCCCGAGCAGGCGGCCATGGCGGATGCCGCGGCGGAGGATCTTGCGCAGGACGTAGCCGCGGCCTTCGTTGGAGGGCATCACGCCGTCGCTGATGAGGAACGTGGCGGCGCGGGCGTGGTCGGCGACGATGCGCAGCGAGGCCTTCTTATTATCCGATAGGCCTTCGTACATAATCCAGGAGTCGTTTCCCTCGCGGATTAGGTCCCACGCTTCGTCGATCAATGGTCTAAACAAATCCGTCTCAAAGTTGCTGACCTTTCCTTGCAGGACGGCGGCCAACCGCTCCAGGCCCATGCCGGTGTCGATGGAGGGCTTGGGCAGCGGCGTCAGCTTATAGGTGGTCTGTTTGGTGGCAGGGTCGACGATGGCGGAGCGGTCGAACTGCATGAAGACGAGGTTCCAGATCTCGACGTAGCGGGCGTCGTCCTGGCCGAAGGGCTTGTCGACACCCGGCGTTTCGGCGGCTTCGAGTCCCATGTCGTAGAAGATCTCCGAGCAGGGTCCGCAGGGGCCGGTTTCGCCCATCTGCCAGAAATTATCTTTGAGGCCGTACTGGAAGATGCGCTCTTTGGGGACGCCGGCCTCGATCCAGAACTGCTCGGCCTCGTCGTCGCGGGGGACACCGTCCGCACCCTCAAAGATGGTGACGTAGAGGCGGTCTTTGGGGATGGCGAACCACTGGGGGCTGGTGACGAGCTCCCATGCGTAGGCGATGGCGTCGCGCTTGAAGTAGTCGCCGAAGCTGAAGTTGCCCAGCATCTCAAAGAAGGTGTGGTGGCGGCGGGTGAATCCGACGTTTTCAAGGTCGTTGTGCTTGCCGCCTGCGCGGACGCACTTCTGCGAGGTGGTCGCCCGGTTGTACTCGCGCTTTTCCGCGCCAAGGAAAAGATCCTTGAACTGATTCATGCCCGCGTTGGTGAAGAGCAGCGTGGGGTCGTTGTGCGGCACAAGCGAGGAAGAGTGCACGCGGCGGTGGCCCTTCGACTCAAAAAAGCGCAGAAACATATCGCGAATGTCGTTGCCGGTCATGAGGTTCCCTGAGGCAGAAATGCTGGTTGCATCCAGTGTAACGGGCGGCGGGATAGGCGTGCAGGGCGCGTCAGTCTTCGTGGGGTTCGTCGGTGAGGTTGTCGAGGGCGGCGAGGGATTCGTCGGGGACGTTCCACTGGCGGAGGATCTTGTAGATGACGCCGGTGGAGAAGCCTGCGGCGACGAGGCGGCGCATGACGCGAGCCGTCTCCTTTTCGTTCTCGGGCTTGCGGATGCGCTTGCGTTCAAGGTGCTGGCGGGCGAGGGTTTCCTCATCGGTGGCGGCGTAGCGGGCGTCGACGGCTGTGTCGGCGATGGAGCGGGCGATGCCCTTCTGCGCGAGCTTCTGGCGGACGGTGCGCTGACCCAGCTTCTCGTTTTCCTGGCGGAGGCGGGTGAAGGCTTCCGCATAGGCCTGGTCGTCGAGGTAGCGCTGCTCTTTGAGGCGGGCGAGGGTGGCGGCGATAACGGCCTGGCCGCGCTCGCCGGGCTCGACGCGGGATTGCATGAGGCGGCGCAGCTCGGCTTCTGTCCGCATGGTGCGGCCGAGGGCCTTGACGGCGTAGTCGTAGAGGCCCTGCTCGTTGAGGGGTTCGCGGGGCTTGGCGGATTTGCGCGGGAAGGACATGGAGACTCTTTTGGGGTTCGTGCTTTCCCACCCTAAACGCAAAGAACGCGTTTAGGATGGGGCACCCAGGGCTAGGGGCCAATTCACTCTGTGCTATCCCAGGTCTCAGAATCGAGACCTGGGGCACCCAGGGTTGTTGCGCCGATGGACAGGCTAGCAGCTATAAGCTAGTGGCTGGAAGCTGTAGTAGAGGTCCACTGATCCACCCAATCGTTGACGGTCTTCCACCAGAGCTGCGAGTTCTGCGGCTTGAGGACCCAGTGACTCTCGTCAGGGAAGTAGAGCATTTTGCTGGGCACGTGCCGTAGTTGCAGGGTGGTGAAGAGCTGCAATCCCTCGCTCAGGTCGAGGCGGTAGTCGTGCTGCGAGTGGATGACGAGCGTCGGCGTCTTGAAGTTTTTAGCCGAGAGCGAGGGCGACCACTTGCGGAAGGGATTCTCGTAATCGGGCTTGCCGTAGTAGTCCCACGGCGCGCCCTTGAACTCCCAGGTGTTGAACCAGAGCTCTTCTGTGCTGCCAAAGGCGGACTCGGCGTTGAACATGCCGTCGTGGGAGACGATGCACTTGAAGCGGTTCGTGTGGCCAAGGATCCAGTTGGCCATGTAGCCGCCGTAGCTGGCGCCGAGGGCGCACTCGCGGGTCTTGTCGATGAAGGGGTAATGCTGCTCGGCGTAGTCGAGACCGGTCATCAGGTCGGTGAAGGGCTTGCCGCCCCAGTCACCGTTGACGCCGTCGACGAGGGCCTGACCGTAGCCGGTGCTGCCACGCGGGTTGACCATGACGACTACGTAGCCGTTGGCGGCGAAGAGCTCGGGATTCCAGCGATAGGACCAGGAGTCGTCCCATGCGCCCTGCGGGCCGCCGTGGATGAGGAACTTGACGGGGTATTTCTTCGCGGGGTCAAAGTGCGGAGGCTTGACGAGGAAGCCTTCGACCTTGGTGCCGTCAGAGGCGGTGAACCAGAAGGGCTCCATGGGGGAGAGGTCGAGCTGGGCGAGGAGGGCGTCGTTGAGGTGGGTGACGCCTGACCGCGTCGAAAGCTCATTTAGTACATCTGGAACGGGTGTGCCTGCAGAAAAGACAATGTCCCGAAGGGTATGTCCGACTCCGGATACGCCGAGAACGACCGCTTCTCCCGGGGAAGTTACGGTCACTCTTGTAGCAATGAGCTCTTTCCCATCGGCGGTGGGATGCAGACCACCATAACTGCTGCCGGTCGTCAGCTTGAGGATAAAGGGATTCCTTCCGACTCCTGTGCCGAACCCAATACCATCAATCGCGAATATCGGCTCCTCACCCTGAGTGCCACTCGCGAAGTAGATAGCGTGGGATAAGGAAGGCGCCCACGCGAACTCATCGACCCAATAATCGAACTTCGGCAGTAAGTCCTTGATCGTCTTTGTCTCGCGGTCGTAGACCACCAGCCGGAATTTGTCACTCTCATAGCCGGCGCGGGCCTGCGAGCGCCAGGCGATGGACTTGCCGTCGGGCGAGTAGGCGGGGTTGAAGTTCCCGCCGGCGGAGGTGCTGATCTGCACGGGTTTGTCCGCGGGGTTGGTGAGGTCGAGGGTGTAGATGCGGGGGCTGGTGCTGATGGCTGGGACGGGATCGGGGTTGTCGGTAAACGCGAGTTCTTTTGCATCGGGCGCAAAGGCGCAGCCGCAACCGCCGCCTTCCAGCGAGAAGGGTGGCACGTCGTGCGGGTTGGCGGGGGTCAGGTCACGGACTCCACCGCTCTCGACCGCAATCAAAAACAGGTGGGAGCGCTTGTCCCCGGTGAAGCGGTCCCAGTGGCGGTAGAGCAGCTGGGTCCAGATTTGCGCTTTGACCGGATTGTTCGCGGCGGCTTTGTCTCTTGCGGCGTTGCAGCGGTCGCCGGTGACGAAGTCGGCGGTGGTGATCGCGGGGCAGTCGGGATAGACGGCGGAGGTGAAGACGATGGATTTGCCGTCGGGCGACCAGATGGCGTTGTCGGCTTCGGTGGCGATGCGGGTGAGCTGCTTTGCGTTGCTGGCGGCGCCGGTGGCGGAGTCGAACTCGGCGAGCCAGACCTGCTGGCCGCCGGAGCGGCTGCTGAGGAAGAGGATGCGCCTGCCATCGGCGGAGAACTGCAGGCCGCTGTCGCCGGGCTGGGTGACGGCGATCTTGAAGGGCGCGCCGCCTGCGATCTTCTGCAACCACCACTCCGTGGTTTTTGTGTTTTGGTGCAGATCAACGGCTGTCACAGAGTAGGCCAGCCACTGGCCGTCGGGCGAGACGGCGGTGTCGCCCAGGCGCTTCATGGCCATCATTTCCTCAAAAGTCATGGGCCGCTTAGTTTGGCTGGGCTGCGCGAGTGCGGAAAGGATTGAAAGGACGAGGGCGATCGAAGAGAGCAAACGAATTGGATGCATGCTCATTCCTTGCAGCGCGCCGCAGGAGGGCCGCGCGAAGAGCAAGTGTACACCCGGAGGGAAAGGCCTATGCGGACTGGAGTTCGAGGACAAGGGCCGCGCCACGGGGCTCAAGGTTCTTGGCGGAGATGCGGCCGCTGTTTTCGCGGAGGATGGTGGCGCACAGATTGAGGCCGAGGCCCGCGGTTTCTCCGGCGGCCGCCACGGGGACAAAGGAATCAAAGGTGCGGTTGGGATGGAGGAAGCCGGGACCGGTGTGGGAGATGACGATTTTGACCATCTCGTCGGCAGAGGTGGCGTCGACCTGGACGGAGCGCTCGCTGCCTGAGTCGGGGCCTTCGACGGCTTCAATCGCGAACTGCAGGCAGTAGAGGACGGCCTGGCGGACCTGCTGGGCGTTGCCCAGGACGCGGGGTAAGCCGGGCGCAATGCGAAGGCGGAAGTCGATGGAGCGGTGCACGAACTCGGAGCGGTGCAACTGCTCCATATCATTGAGCAGTTCAGTGACGGATACGGCGGAGAACTCCTCGGGCTGGTTGCGCGACAAGCGGGAGAGGCTTTCGAGGATGGTACGCATGTTGCGGGCCTCGGACAGGATGGCCTCGACAGCTTTTATCTCCTGCGGCTCTTTGTTTTCCACAGCCTCCAGCAGGGATGCGTAGCCCAGGATGACGGTCAGCGGATTGTTCAACTGCCAGGTAACGTTGCTGGCTAATTGTCCGAGGCTGGCGAACTTCTCGCTCTCGATGAGCTTCTCGAGCATCATGGTCTGGCTGCGCGCGGACTGGATGCGTGAGGCGAGCACTTCGACGGGCATCAGGTCTTCGGAGCGGAGGCCCTGGTAGCGGTCGCGCTGCGCCGAGAGGAGGATGGCGCCTTCCGCGTTCTGGCGTCCGGACAGCGGGACGGCGATGACCTCAGTGAAGCGGAGGCGCTCGAGGTCGTCTCCGGGGAGGAGCCAGGGGCGGAGGTTGAGGCTGTAGGAGTGGCTGCCCGCGACCGCAAGGGGCGTCGAGTCGGGGGCGAGAAACTCCTCGACCGGGATGCGGGAGACGAGCGACTCGATGGCGTTGATGGTGGAGTCGGCAAAGCCGGCGGTTCCGGCGAGGCGGAACTGGCTGGAGCCGCGGAGCAGGAGCAGGGCTGACTGCTCAAAGCAACTGTTTTCAACAATGGTCTGGCAGATTTGCGGGCCCTGGCGATCGAAGTCGTCGAGGCGCCTGCGTGAAAGGGTGAGCCTGGTGTAGGCCTCCAGCTCCTTGCGGGCGCGCTGCTCGCGCATCTGGGAGGTTTTCTGGAGGTCGAGCTGATCCTCCAAGGCAAGCAGAATCATTCCGATAGCTGCGACTATTGCTCCCAGAGAGAAGATTCGGAGCATGGTGAGTTGAATGAGCGCATGGGTTTTGAGGGGAGGAACGATGTCGGCGAAGTTCAAGGACCAGGCGATGAAGCCTGCACCGGCGAGAAAGGTTCCGGGCGAGAGGCGGCGGAAGACATAAAAGACGAGGAGCGCGGTGGTGAGGTGCAGGGCGCATTCGACGAAGAGCAAGGGCCACGCTCCGCCGATTCTTACGCAGATCCAAAGGCCTGCTCCGCCCATGAAGATGCAGAGCGCCAGGCCGAGCCAGGTGGGCATGCTGCCGCGGGCAAAGGCCCAGAAGCAGCCGACCAGCAGAGACAGCGCCCCGAGGGCCGGAAAGAGCAGAAACGGGATACCCGGAGGGAGCGCCCCGTTGTATATGACGTAGAGCAGGAAGGCGTAAAGGGTGAGGGGCAGCGTGAAGGGGATCACGTAAAGAATCCGGCGCTGGCCGATGCGGAAGGTAAGCGGCGACAGGGAAGCCAGGAACAGCCCGGAGCTGATTTGGACAAAGGTGAGGCCAGCGGCCGCCACCCAGGGATGTTCATGGGCATCCGCAAGATTCCAAATGCCCAGTTGATAAGACTGGAGCATGCGCAGGAAGGCGAAGAGGAAGCCGAGGAGCCAGAGGAGGGTCCGCGTGTCGCGGGAGCGCCAGTAAAGCTGCGCAAAGGCCGGCAGGAGGAGTGCCGTAAGCATGACTGCCGGTAGTTGGTAGCTATCTGGCGTGGACACTGCGTCCGTCTCCTGAAGCCGTTAGGCCAAAGTTTAGACGATCTAACCGGTTTGAACGGCGAACAGTGTGACGCAAATCTGGCATTTACGTCAGGGCCGTCGCGCGTTCCAGAAGCTCAGCCAACGGCATCGTTGACCTTGTGAACCCACTTCGGCTTTGGCGAGCAAGGGGCCGGAGAAGGCACACTTCTGGGTTAGATGGTATCAACATACAATTGTCCGGCCACCCCGGCGCGATGTATATGCGTCTAATGTTGTACGTTACGGAAGAAACCAGCCACGGGGCGATCCGGACGCGGCGGGCGATGCCGAACACGATGAAACGGCGGGGGTAGACCTTGAAGATGCGGAACAAAGCGTGGGTGTTGGCGCTGGCGGCGCTGGCGATGGCCCTGACGGTCACAGCGCAGGATCAGGACAGCTTTACGCCGATGCCGCTGGATGCGGGATTTGGCCCGATGGACATTTCAGCGCCGGCAACACCGGCCGATGAGATTATCAAGAAATTTGCCGCCAAAGAGAGCGAGTTTCAGGATGCGCTGAACCACTATACCTATCGCCGGACAGCGCGCGTTCAGACAATCGACGACGACAACAAAGTGGATGGAGAGTGGTACGAGGTGGACGACGTGATCTTCGACCCCTCCGGACACCGCACCGAGAAGGTTGTGTTTGCGCCGGAGAGCTCGCTGCAGCGGGTGATGATGTCGCCCTCGGACCTGCAGGACATCCAGCATGGGTATCCATTTGTGCTGACCACGGAACAGGTGAGCGACTACAACATCAAGTACGTGGGCCGGCAGAAGGTGGATGAGGTGGACTGCTATGTGTTTGATGTAGGCCCAAAGCAGATCGTGAAGGGGAAGCGCTACTTGCTGGGCCGCATCTGGGTGGATGCAACGGATCTGCAGATTGTGGTCACGGACGGCAGGATGGTGCCCGATGACACGCGCAAGGGCAAGGAAGACCTTCATCCGCCGTTCATGACCTGGCGGCAGCAGGTGGATGGGCACTACTGGTTTCCGGTCTACACCAAAGGCGAGGGGGTCCTGCATTTCTCCGGCGGCAATGGCTACATGGCGGAGGATGTGCACATTCGCGACATTGTGAAGTACGCCGATTACAAGCGGTTCGGCTCGACCTCGAAGATCATCTACGAGGGGCAGGACATTACGCCGAAGCAGCCCAACGAGCAACCCAAAGCGAAGTAATTGTCCGCAGGGTCGCCAGTTGACAGGGATGTGGTTGCGCTCGCAGACTACAGCGAGCATTTATCGAGATTGGCAGGCGGCTGCTCGGCCGCCGCATCGCTCCGGGTGAATTGCACCGGACCCTCCGCGCCGCGCACGCTGTCGGCCGCAACCGATGTGACAGTGGGCTGTGCCAACCGCAGGCTCTTGTCACATTGGCTCAAGAGAGCGGAAGGCGGGGAAGCATGGGACGAGCAGTGGTTTTAGGAGCGGGAATTGCCGGTCATACCGCGGCGTCGTATCTGCGCAAGTGGCTGGACAAGGCGCACGAAGTGGTGGTGGTGGCGCCGACGTCGCATTACAACTGGGTTCCTTCCAACATCTGGCTGGGCCTGGGATTGATGCAGGAGGAGCAGGTGAGGGTTCCTCTGGCCCCGGTCTATCGCCGGGCGGGGATTCGGTTTGAGCAGGCGCGCGCGGTGGAGATTCATCCCGAGGGCGATGCGGACTTGGCGGGGCCGTATGTGGTGGTGGAGAGCACCACGGGCGACCAGCCGGGGCAGCGCAGCAGGATCCCTTATGACTACCTGGTGAACGCGACCGGCCCAAAGCTGAACTTTGCGGCCACGGAGGGATTGGGACCGGGGAAGAACAGCGTCTCAGTCTGTACGCCGGACCACGCCATGGAAGCCGCGAAGGAGTTTCTGGCGCTGGTGGAGCGAATGAAGCAGGGCGCGCGCTGCCGCTTTGTCGTCGGCAGCGGGCATGGGCAGTGCACCTGCCAGGGCGCGGCGTTTGAGTACGTGGTAAATCTGGAGTTTGAACTGCGGCATCACGGGGTGCGCGACAAGGCCGAGGTCATCTTTCTCACCAATGAGTATGAGCTGGGCGACTTTGGCATGGATGGGGCGTTTATCCGGCGCAATGGGTACGTGACTCCGACCAACATTTTTACCGAATCGGTGCTGGCCGAACGCGATATCTGGTCGATCACGCGCGCACACGTGCGCAAGGTGGAAAAGGGCAAGGTCTTCTACGAGACGCTGGACGGCGAAGAGCACGAGCTGGCCTTCGACATGGCGATGCTGCTGCCGCCCTTTGCCGGGGTAGGCCTGAAGGCCTTTGACCGCGCCGGCGAGGAGATTACGGCGAAGATGTTTGCGCCCAACGGGTTTATGCGCGTGGACGCCGACTACACGCAGAAGCCGTATGAGCAGTGGAAGGCCGCGGACTGGCCGAGGACTTACCAGAGCGCCGTGTATCCCAACATCTTTGCGGCGGGCATTGCCTTTGCGCCGCCGCATCCCATCTCGAGGCCGCACGTAAGCGCCAAGGGAACGCCGATCTTTGCGACGGCTCCGCGGACCGGGATGCCCTCTGCCACGACGGGCCGCGTGGTGGCGCGCAGCATTGCGGACAAGATGCTGGGGATCGAGGGGCCGCTGCATGGGGCATCGATGGCCGAGCTGGGCGCGGCCTGCGTGGCTTCCTCCGGGGCCAGCCTATTGAAGGGCACGGCGGCCTCCATGACGGTATTTCCCATTGTGCCGGATTTTGAGCGCTATCCGAAGTACGGACGCGACCTGAAGTACACCACCGGCGAAATTGGGCTGGCCGGTCACTGGATCAAGGTGCTTCTGCACTACATGTTTCTTTACAAGGCCCATCTGCGCTTCGGCTGGTGGCTGATCCCGGAGTAATGCGGTGCTGGAAGGAAGGATGGTGCAGGAGTGAGCGAGATCAATACCAATGTGTATGCAACGCAACCGACGCGCGGGACGCTGTTCATGCGGACGTTTGTGCCTTGGCAGATCTGGCGGTTTTTCCGGATCAATCTGCGGATGATGCTGCTGATCGGGCGGGAGAAGCACCAGCACAAATAGGGTGGGCGCATGGGTGCGGCAGTCTGGGCGTGGCGCGGCGATGGCGCTTAATAGAAGAGATATTTGCGCCAGCGGTCGTCGCCGTGGCCTAACATGCGCATGATCTGGCGGCTGGTGTGGAGCGAGAAGGGACGCGGCTCGCGCAAGAGGGTCATGTCGTCGATTTCGTGAATCATGCGATTGCCTTTGCGTCGGTTGCAGGCATGGCAGCAGGCGACGAGGTTCTCCCACGTGGAGTTGCCGCCGCGGGAGCGGGGAACGACGTGGTCCAGGGTGAGCTCGCCGGAGGGCAGCACGACGCCGCAGTACTGGCAGGTGTTGCGGTCGCGCAGCAGGATGTTTTTCCGCGAGAGGGCGCGGGTCTGGTGGGGGATGCGGCGGTACTCAAGAAGCCGGATAACCGAAGGCATGGCGATGCGATTGCGCTGGGCGTGGAGCATGAGGCCGTGTTCTTCCTCAGTGCGCGCAATGCCTTTGAGCACAAGCACCAGGGCGCGCCGCGCGCCGCAGATGTTGATGGGCTCATAGGATGCGTTGAGCACGAGGACGGGCATCTGCAGCATGTGGTTGGATTGCGCGGCGTGCTGGCCGGCGCTGTGTTCGCCGGCCAGCGCCACGGCCCTTGTGGCGGCTTTTTGCTTGCGTGCATGAATCATGGCTTTTCCCAGCGACATCTTCTTTTCCTCTCGTTAAAAAGATGGTTGGTCCTTTGAGTACATGCTTGCGACGTGCGGGTTGATGAAAGCGGGGTTGTCCGGCAGATTGTCGAGCCGCCCCTCACGAGTGAAATGCGCGGGTGAGCCGGGGTGGACCATTCCAGCGCGGCGAGCGCGTGCCAGGGTTGCCACCCAGACGGAGCGAGCTCCGGCGGCCAGAAGGGTCTGCGCGGCGGCGCGTGCTGTGGCGCCGGTGGTGAGGATGTCGTCGATAACCAGCACGTCGGTGTCAGCGACGATGGCGGCATTGGAAACGCGGAATGCGCCGCGAACATTGAGACGGCGCTGGCGCGGGGTAAGTCCCGCCTGGCTCTCGGTGACGCGGTGGCGGAGCAGGGCAGCCGGAGCCAGGGTGAGTTGCCAGCCGGGATGCGTCCTGCGCAGGGATTTTAACGCCTCGACGGCCAGCAGGCGCGCCTGATTGAAGCCGCGACCGGCGTACCTGGAGCGGTGGAGCGGGATGGGGACAACGAGCATCTCCGCGGGGGCCGCGGCTTCCAACTGCGCGATGGCGTGCGCCAACATGCGTCCCAGACCGCTGGCCGCGGGCAGCAGGCTTTCATACTTCAGCGCGTGTATGGCGTCTCTCATGCGGCCTTCATAGACGCCGTAGGCTACGGCCCGCTCGAAAGGCGGCGGGCTGAGGCGGCAGGCGCGGCAGAGAGCCTCTGCAGCAGCGGGTGGAGGCGCGTCGAGCGCATCGCCGCAGCGGAAGCAGGCGGGACCGTTCTGGGCAGGAAATTCCGTCCAGCAGGCGTCACAGATTGGCACAGAAAAGAGTTGCGGCAAGGGTGAGCCGCAGAGAGGGCAGGAAGCGGGAAGGATGGCGCAGGCTAGGGCATCCAGGGGACTTCGAAGGACGCGCGCGACAGCGCGCCAGCTGGAAGTCTCCGAGGGTGGAACGTCGAACGTCAGTGAACCGTAGTCCCTGCGGAAGACGCA
This sequence comes from Acidobacteriota bacterium, assembly GCA_021836865.1. GTDB lineage: Bacteria > Acidobacteriota > Terriglobia > Terriglobales > Acidobacteriaceae > Telmatobacter. The sequence continues at coordinate 6,672 of JAKBHH010000063.1, read as the reverse complement.
CCTCACTTGGGGCGGGCGGTGAACAAGCCGCCTTGGCAACAAGTATACGCGGGGAAGCCGCAAGTTTCCATGGGAATTCACGATCTGCGCGCGGGGGCTCCAGAGAATCATGAAGTTCTCTCCCAGGTAATGCTGCACTGGGTTGCAAGTGGCTGCGGAGTCAACGCGCACAGGCCGGCGGGCCTACCGACCCTGTTTGATCCCGAAATAGACGAGCGCGCCGCCTGCCAGAATGCCCGCGATTCCCAGAATCGGGGGGATGGGCACCGAATGGTGCTCCGTTACGCTGATTTGCATGGGACCCATATCTACGGCCTTTTTCCGGCTGGTGTAGGAAAATCCTCCGTAGAGGATGGCCGCGATTCCGCACATAATCAAGAGAATGCCGGCGATTTTCATGCGTGTCTCTTTCCCCGGCGTCTGCGACCGGTTTCCACTTCTCTTTCACCACCGGCAGTTCTGCGAGCTGCGTCAAGCAGGGATTTCCGGCGCGAAGAGCCTAGCGACGCCTGTGTTCGGCCTCAGCGTCCGTTTCGCGCGGGGCAGGCGATTTGACCTGAGCATCATGAGCTGCCTGCTTCAGGTTGCCCACGGCAGTTTCGACTTTGCCCTTGATCTGCTGAACGGCACCCTTGATCTCGGTACTGGAGTCGCCGGTCACGTTTCCGAATTGACGCGTTGCGCTTCCCACAATCTCGTCGACCTTGCCTTTTACCCTATCCTTGTTCATCTTTCCACCTCGGTGGATGCGCAATTCGTTAACGTGCGTGGGAAGAGCTGACGGGCCTTCAGTACGTGCGGGTTCCAGGGGATGGCGGCCGGTTCACCGCGAGAATGCGGGGGTTGATGAGTTGGATCCTGAGCGCAAACAAGGCCAGCAGGAACGGTATCTGGATAATTTCCATGGATACAGTTGTGCATGAATCCGCGGTGGTCCACCGTATAGAAAGGAACACAACCGATGGTTTAATCGGTCTTCGCAGAAGATGGTGGATTTTTTGCTGGAGCGCGGTTCAGCGTTCAGACCGCGGGACTGATCGACGCTGCGCAGGGGTCAAGCCGGCTCATCCGGCAAAATCGTCTTAATCTGCTCACAGGTTGCCTGGATAAGATCCAGTTCCGAATGCCTCCTTCTCTCGATATCGATCATTCTGATTGCAAGGCCGGACCCAGGGCCCGGATCAACTCATTGAGCTTCAGGTTGATGGCGCGGGTATCACGCTTCCGGGTGTCTTGGATGGGGACGACCATCGGGGAGGTCGCGATGCCGGTTCCTGTGCGGATGAGGAGGCCCATTGGATGGAGGGATGAGATAGCGGTCCGGCTGAGGCCCACGCCACAACCGCCAGGGCTGCGGCGGCAAACGCCCAGGTGGATCCCAGCCAGCGCGAAGTGGTCGCCGCGCACCGGCCGCAATGGTCGCGCACGGTTGCGACCTGACCATCGATGGCCTGCTTGTCCATGATTCTTCTCTGCAGTTTGAGCCTTATTTTGAGCCTATCGGCACGATGGCGTGACGGGATGTCGCAAAAGGGGCACAGTCGGCATCGAACGGCGACATCGCGGACTGCGATACACTTCAAGCCGTGGAGGATTCTCGCTGTTGCGTGTTCGCGGACTTTATATCGGCGTCCTGATTGCCGCCTTCTCCTTCCTCGTAAATTCCCCAGCCCAGCAACCTCAACAGAGCGGGATGAGCAGCGGCATTGCCGCCGGTGTGGCGGCGGCGCCCGTGTACGACGCCGAGAAGCGGCCGATCACGGCAGGCGGATTTGTGGACAAGGGGCCGGTCGTATTCCAGGACATCACCAAGCAGGCGGGGCTCGGCGGCTGGAAGCACAAGATGGGCGTGCCGGAGAAGAAGTTCATTGTGGAGACCAATGGCTCCGGGGTGTGCCTGCTGGACTATGACAACGACGGCTGGCTCGACATATACCTGGTGAACGGGGCGACGTTCGACTCGCTGGACGGCAAGGAAGAATCGCCCCACGCGGCGCTGTTCCACAACAACCACGACGGGACGTTTACCGAGGTAGCGCAGAAGGCCGGCGTGACCAACGACCGCTGGGGCTATGGCTGCTCGTCGGCCGATTATGACAACGACGGCTGGCCCGACCTCTACGTGGGCAACTACGGCAAGAACCGGCTCTACCATAACAATCACGACGGCACGTTTACAGACATGGCGGAGAAGGCGGGCGTGACGCTGGGCAACTGGTCACCGGGCTCGGCCTGGGGCGACTATGACGGCGACGGGCTGTTGGACCTTTATGTGACCGGCTATGTGCATTTTGACCGCGAAAATCTCCCGATTGGCGGGAGCAAGGCGGTGGGCTACGCCTCGTGCCTCTATCGCGGTCAGTCGGTGAACTGCGGGCCGCGCGGGCTGCCGGGCGAGCCGGATCATCTGTTCCACAACAACGGCGATGGCACGTTTACCGATGTGACGGTGAAAGCCGGGGTGGAGGACAAGGACAAGTACTACGGCTTTTCGACGATCTTTGTGGACATCAACGGCGACGGCAAGCCGGACCTGGTGGTGGGCAATGACTCGGAGCCGAACTTCCTGTATATCAACAAGGGTGACGGCACCTTCGACGACCAGAGCTATGTGTCCGGTTTCGCACTCAACAAGGACGGGCGCGAGATTGCATCGATGGGCATTGCGGCCGGCGACTACGAGAACAACGGACTGATTGACTTTTACATCACCGACTTCGGCGACGATTACAAGGTGCTCTTCCACAACGATGGAGACACGAGTTTTACCGATGTGAGCTATAAGGCGGGAATCGCACAGACCACGATTCCCTTTGTTGGCTGGGGCGACGGGTTCCTGGATTATGACAACGACGGCTGGCTGGACCTGTTCGAAGCGAACGGCCACGTCTACCCCGAGGTGGATCAGCACGACTGGGGCACCACCTGGGCTGAGCGGCCGCTGTTGTTTCATAACGTGCCGGATGGGCCCAAGGACCGCAGGTTCGAGTACATTCCCGCGGTGAAGGGCACGGGACTCGCGGCGGTGATTCCGGCGCGCGGCGCAGCGTTCGGCGATCTGTTCAACGACGGGAAGATCGACGTGATCATCAATCCCATTGACGGGCCTGCGGTGCTGTTGCGCAATGTGAACCCGGACCATCACCACTGGGTTGAACTGAAGCTGGTGGGCGGGACCAATCCGGTGACCGGACGCAAAAGCCCGCGCGATGCGACCTGTGCCACGGTGTATCTGAAGGCGAACGGGATGCGCATGCGCCAGGACGTGCTCGCCAGCGGGAGCTACATTTCGTCCAATGACCGGCGGGTGCACTTTGGCCTGGGCGATGCGACGGACGCCGGCAATGCGGAGATTCACTGGCCCTCCGGCGCCAGAGAGACGATCAAGCTGCCGGCGACGGATCGCATTTACACGATCGAAGAGGGGAAGGGCATTACCGGCGCGTTGTGCGGCGGCAATCCGTGCGCCGACCCGAAGGCCGCCGCCGCAGCAGCGACACGCTAGAGCCGAGCAGACGGGCACGCCCGGCCAGCGCAGCTACACAGGAGACAGAGTGCAGCAGACGGATTCGCACTGCGGATATTGCAACTGCGCGCGCGGAGCGACTCTGCTGTTCAGCGCGGTGTTGTGCATCGTCGCGCCGCTGCGAATGGGGGCGCAGAATTCCGCTCCGCAACAGCCATCGCCCATGGGCGGCATTTCATCGGCAGGCACCTTTGCGCCGGTGTACGACGCGGAGAAGCGGCCGATCACGGCGGGCGGCTTTGTGGACAAGGGCCCGGTGATCTTTGAAGACGTGAGCAAGGCGTCTGGCCTGGCGAGTTGGCAGCACGTGATGGGCACGGCGCAGAAGAAATACATTCTGGAGACCGACGGCTCGGGCGTGGGGCTTATCGACTACGACAACGACGGATGGCTGGACATCTATCTTGTGAACGGGTCCACCTACGACGCGCTGACAGGCAAGACCACTCCGCCTCATGCCGCGCTCTTCCACAACAACCACGACGGGACGTTTACCGACGTGGCGAAGCAAGCGGGCGTGACGAATGACCGCTGGGGCTTTGGCGTGGCCATCGGGGACTTTGACAATGACGGCTGGCCGGACATCTTCGTCTGCAACTTTGGCAAGAACCGGCTCTACCGCAATAATCACGACGGCACGTTTACCGATGTGGCGGAGAAGGCAGGCGTGACGCTGGGCAACTGGAGCGACGGCGCGACCTGGGGCGACTACGACGGCGACGGACGGCTGGATCTGTTTGTCTCAGGCTACGTGCACTACGATCTGAACCACCAGCCGGACTCAGACACGGGCGAAGTGCCCTTTGCCTATTGCCAACTGCACGGATTCAAGGTGATGTGTGGACCGCACGGGTTGCGCGGCGAACCGGACCATCTCTTCCACAACAACGGGGATGGGACGTTCACGGATGTGAGCGTGCAGGCGGGCGTCGCGGACAAGGACGCCTACTACGGCTTCACGTCGATCTTTGTAGATGTGAACAACGACGGTAAGCCGGACCTTCTGGTGGCCAACGACTCGGTACCGAATTATCTCTATATCAACAAGGGCGATGGAACCTTCGAGGACCAGAGCTATGTCTCAGGCTTTGCGCTGAACAATGAAGGGCGCGAGATTGCGTCGATGGGCCTGGCCGTGGGCGACTACATGAACAACGGTCTTGTCGATCTGCTGGTGACGGACTTCTCCGACGACTACAAGGCGCTCTACCGCAATGACGGCGACGCGAGTTTTACCGAGGTGGGCGAGCAGGCGGGCATTACGCAGGCGGCTGTGCCGTTTGTGGGCTGGGGCGACGGCTTCATCGATTACGACAACGATGGCTGGAAAGACATCCTGATGATCAATGGGCACGTGTATCCGCAGGTGGACCAGCATGACTGGGGCACGACCTTTGCCGAGCGCGCCCTGCTGTTTCGCAATACGCGCGATGGCAAATTCGAGTATGTGCCGGCGGTGAGGGGGTCAGGGCTGGCCACCTTGACCTCAGGCCGCGGAGCGGCCTTTGGCGACCTGTTCAACAACGGCAAAACGGACGTGGTCATCAATCCCATTGACGGTCCGCCGGTGCTCTTGAAGAATGTGAACTCGGACCATCATCACTGGGTGGAGTTGAAGCTGGTGGGCGGGGCCGACGCCGCGACGGGGCGCAGGAGTCCGCGCGATGCGATGGGCGCGACGGTCTATCTGACCGCGAACGGGTTGCGGCAGCGCGAGGATGTGATGAGCGGCGGGAGTTATATCTCCTCGAACGACCAGCGCCCGCACTTTGGCCTGGGCGATGCGACGGACGCGGGCGTGGCGGAGATCCACTGGCCGGATGGCGCGAGGGAGACGGTGAGACTGCCGGCCGAGGATCGCATCTTTACGATCAGTGAGGGCAAGGGCATTACAGGCGTGCTGTGCGCGCAACAGCCATGCACTTCCAAGGCCGGGCGGAAGAGTCCGACGGTTCAACAGCACGCGCGCTGAGGCCCCGGCGAGGTCTCAACAAAAAACCGGCACAAGGCAGACGCCCCTCCGGGTGAGCTTCCCGACTTTCGGAAGCCCACCCGGTGCGCGTCCGGTTGGTGTGCCGGTGATCTCTGGTTGCCATCCGCTGCGCGCAGAGCTTAAAAGACTCCTGCGAGAAAGACTTCAGCCGGATGCGCATTGTCGTAGGTCACTCCGCAGGCGGCCAGCATGGAGGGCGACAGCGTGATGACCGGGCAGTGTGTATGCGCCAGAACCTTGTAGACGATTCCCGTGCGGGCGATGGCGGTAAACGCGGTGGTGCCATGCGCGCCAAGGACAATGAGGTCTGCCTGCTGCGCGTGGGCCTGATAGAGCAACTCTTCAGTTGGGTCGCCGGGAACGACGATGGATTGCACCTGCAGTCGCCTGCGGTGCTCGTCGGGCACCAGGGAGAGCATGTCCTGTTCGATCTCTTCGATGGTGTGGCCGGCCAGGAATACGGCTCGGTCCTGCGGCTTGATCACATGCTCGAGTACCAGGCGCGCGTTGTGCTGGGCAGCCAATGTGGCGGCAAAGCCGGTGATGACGGCGCTGCTTTCATTCAGGCTGACCGCGCAGAGGATGGTGTGGGTCTCAAAGTTGCGGTACTTCCCGTCCGCAACATCGGGACCTACGACGAAGACCGGAACTTTGGCGGTGCGCAGAACGGCTTCCGCAACGGAGCCCACGAGGAGTTTGCCGATGGGGCCGGGCGAGTGAGTGCCCATAACGATGCGATCGACCTCGCGCTCACGCACGAAGCTGAGGATCTGATCGGCGGCGAGACCGGGCCGGACGACAACCTCGCAGCAAAGGCCGGCGGCGCGGATGCGATCGGCGATGGGTTGAAGATGACGAACTTCGGCACGCGCGGCGGCAGCGTAGTCGTAGTAGCGGATTCCGGAGGTTTCCGACGCGGCCACTACCAGCGTGTCATAGGCATGAAACAGAATAAGATCCGCGCTGAATTCCCTGGCCTGGGCGATGGCAAAGCTCAGAGCCTTTTCATTGGCAGGGATCTCGGAGGCGAAGAGAATAGTGGAGGGTTTGCTCCACCCGGGCTTAAAGCTGACAGCCATGGCAACCTCCTTGATGTGCGCCTGTACATTGGCAGACTCGGTTGCGGTTGACGGTGTCCGGCAGCACGATGCCA